>JBAZPE010000523.1:0-2801 GCA_041648375.1 Burkholderiaceae bacterium
CCACTGCTGCCGAACGGGTAGACATGCGCCACATGGACGCGCGCGCCATTCTGCGCGCGTTGAATATTCCCATCTGGAAGGCACCGCGCATTCTGGCGCATGTGCGCACGCGCATGCAGGACGCCGGGCCCGATACCCAGGTGTTTGCCGGTGTGACCCATGCGGTACAGGCGCTGGCCGAGTCCGGTGCGGTGCTGGCCGTGGTGAGTTCGAACGCCGAAGCCAACGTGCGCCGCATTCTGGGCCCTGCGCTGTGCGCGCATTTCAGTGCGTTCGAATGCGGGATTGATCTGTTTGGTAAATCCGCCAAGCTCAAACGCCTGCTCGTGCGGTTCGATTGCGCACCCGCACACTCGATACTGATGGGCGACGAATTGCGCGATATCGAGGCCGCCCATGCCGCAGGCATGGCAGCGGGCGCGGTCGGCTGGGGCTACAACCATCCCGATGCGCTGCGCGACCGACATCCCGACGTTTTTTTCGAAACGCCTGAACAGATGGCCAGGTGGCCCGAGAAACGCTGACGCTTGATGGCCCTGACGCGAGGACGCGATGACGCTGCGACGTGTGATCGTGGCTGCGCGGTAGCGCTACTGCCCTGAATCAGGACGCCAGCTGCGTACGAACACATCTACCGGTTGACGACGCCCCCCCGGACGCTGCAGTTCGAGTATGCGCAGCACGCCGTCGCCGGTGGCCAGATCGATGCCTTCGGCAGATACTGCGACGACTTCGCCCGGTGCGTGGGCACCGGCCGCCGCAGGCAATGCATCGGCCGGCATCGCCTGGGCCCGCCACACCTTGACGGGTTCAGCCAGCCCGGGCAGGCGCAGCGTGGCGCCGGGAACCGGATCGAACGCACGAATACGGCGCGCCAGCACCTCGGCGGGTTGCGCGCAGTCCAGCGCGCTTTCGGCGCGATCAAGCTTGGCGGCATAGGTCACTCCCGCCTCGGGCTGTTTCTGCCGCTGCAAACGGCCTTCGGCCAGCGCCTGCAGGGCCTGAACGATACTCTCGCCGCCGGCCTGGGCCAGCAGGTCATGCAACTGCGTGGCGTTGTGGGTGGGCAAGATAGGGACTTCCACCCTGAGGAGCATGTCACCGGTGTCCAGCCCCTCATCCATCTGCATGATGGTGACACCGGTCAGCGTGTCGCCCGCTTCGATGGCTCGCTGGATGGGTGCCGCCCCGCGCCAGCGAGGCAACAGGCTGGCGTGAATGTTCAGGCACCCGTGTACGGGCAGCTCGAGTGTCCAGGCGGGCAGGATCAGGCCATAGGCCGCCACCACCATGACATCGGGGCGCGCAGCCAGCAACGCCTGTTGCGCGGCCTGAGCCTCTTCCGGGTACTTGCCATCCAGACGCAGGCTGCGTGGCTGGGCGACGGCAATGCCGGCATCCAGTGCAGCCTGTTTCACCGGGCTGGGCGTGAGTTTCATGCCGCGCCCCGATGGGCGGTCGGGCTGGGTGAGCACCAGCGGGACCTCGTGACCGGCCTGCAGGATGGCGTCGAGCGCCAAAGCGGCAAAGGCCGGCGTACCGGCAAAGACAACACGCATGATCAACCTCGCTGCTTATGCACGCAGCGCGTCGCGCTCGGCCTTCTTGATTTTGGTGCGGATGCGATCCTGCTTCAGACGCGAGAGATACTCGACGAAGACCTTGCCGTTCAAGTGATCGATTTCGTGCTGAATGCACACGGCCAGCAGGCCTTCTGCGTCGACTTCGAACGCCTTGCCCTGGTCGTCCAGGGCACGCACCTTCACGCTGGCGGGACGTTCCACCTCGTCGTAGACGCCTGGAACCGACAGGCAGCCTTCTTCGTAGGTCTTGCGCTCGGGCGAGGACCACAGGATTTCGGGATTGATGAAGACCTGCAGATGCTTGTTGTCTTCGGACAGGTCGATCACCACGACACGCTCGTGCACATCGACCTGCGTGGCAGCCAGCCCGATACCGGGTGCGTCATACATGGTTTCGGCCATATCGCGCACCAACTTGCGGATGCGATCGTCGACCTTGGCGACCGGCTTGGCCACTTTGTGCAAACGCGGATCCGGGTATTGGAGGATGGGTAATAGTGACATGACAGACATCGCAAATTCGGGTCGCCGCTTGTGCCACACCAGTGCGGCGCAAGGCCAGGACGACCGATAAGACGTCATGATAATTGAATATACGGGCGATTTCTAATAGGACAAAGGCGTCACGCCGCTGCACGCAGATCGGCACGCAGGTCCCAGACTGTGTCTTCCCGACTGTCCGATCACCCTGAAATCATGCCTCTCACCGACTCTCCGCAGGCCCTGGCGTCCTGGCTGCGCCTGTCGCTCGAATCACTGGGCACTGCTGCGCTGCATCTGCTGCGACATGTCGGCGCACCCGAACTGATTTTTGCCCGATCAGCGACCCAGTTGGCCGCGTACGTGCCAACCGAGATCGCCGAGCGGCTGGCCCGGCCCGCGCAGGCACCCGTTGCGCGCCAGATCGATCATGCGCTGCGCTGGGCCGAGCTTGATGGGCACACCCTGCTGCCTATCTCCTCGGCCGACTACCCCGCCCACCTGCTCACCATCGGCGATGCACCGCTGCTACTTTACGTCGATGGTCAGGTCAGCCATCTGCGCACGCCAGGCATGGCGATCGTTGGGGCACGGCAGGCCACGGCTCAGGGCCGTGAAAACGCACGGACGTTCGCGCAGTCGCTGGCCCGACACGGCCTGTGCGTCATCAGCGGGTTGGCAGTCGGCGTCGATGCGGCCGCACACGAAGGGGCGCTTGCGCCCGGTGCCCAGGGGGCA
>JBAZPE010000524.1:0-2796 GCA_041648375.1 Burkholderiaceae bacterium
GGCGCGCGGTGCCGCAACGACAGTCCAATGCCGCCACGACGCCGCCAGCCGGATCGCCTGCAGACCGGTCTCGGCCTGGACATAGAACAGAGGCAGCACGCGCAGGCCGCGCTGATCCGCGCAGGCGTTCCCTGCCCCCCGCACATGGTCCACACGGTCGAGCAATTCAAGCAGGCGCGCGCGTGGCCAACCCTCCGGCGTCAGCAGGTGAATCGGGCGTTTAGCCGCATCGAACTGCGGGTTATACATGCGGGGGCTGGCCGTCCAGGTAGCGTTGCAGGATCACGGCAGCGGCCTGCGCATCATCGTCCGCATGATTACCCAACAGTTCCTGGGCCTCCATGCTGGATCCGCGCTCATCGATCAGCACCACGGGAATGCCGAAGCGCCCATGCAATTGATTGGCGAAACGCCGGCATCGCGCCGACGACGGCTGCTCCCCACCGTCCGAGGCCAGCGCCAGCCCGACGACGACCATGCTGGGCCCCCACTCGGCAAGCAGCGCCTCGATCCGGGCGAAACGCGGTTCACGCATCTCGCCGTAGATGATCTCCAGCGCGCGCGCATGGTGCGTGAGCGTGTTGCCGATCGCCACCCCGATTTTCTTTTCGCCGAAATCGAACCCGAGAATGGTCGCCTCAGTCATGGCACGCCATCTGGAAAAAGGGATGAAAACGCATGAACGAATACATGAGGAATCAGGCGTGCCCCGCTTCGCCGGCAAGCATGCCGGGGTCGATGCCAAGCAAGCGCAGCGCCGCCGGATAGCGTTCATCTGGCGGCACATCGAAGATGATGTTCGGATCGGCAGACACGTTCAGCCAGGCATTCTGCGACATCTCGGTTTCGAGCTGACCGGCGCCCCACCCGGCGTACCCCAGGGTGACCAGCATGCGAACCGGACCACTGCCTTCGGCCACGGCCTGCAGAACATCACGCGATGTGGTCAGGGCCAAATCGCCCAGCCGGATGCTGGACGTGTAATCACCTGCCGGCGCATGCAGCACGAAACCCCTGTCGGTTTGCACCGGGCCACCGAAAAACACCGGCGAATCCTTGGCGGGCGCGATTTCAAGGGCAAGATCCAGCCGCTCGAACAGGTTGCCCAGCGTGAGGTCGGTGGGGCGATTGATCACCAGGCCCAATGCACCGCCCGCCGTATGTTCGCAGACGTAAATGACAGACCCCGCGAGGCTGCCTTCGACCTGACCGGGCATGGCCATCAGAAACTGGTTGGAGAGATCGATGGGACGATCGACCTCGGCCGAGGATGTGTGTGCTTGCGTCATGGCAACCTCCTAAATGTTGAGCGAATGCAGGCAGCCGTTTTGCACAGTGCCTTCGGTTCAGATCTCCATCAGTTCAAAATCCTCTTTACGAGCACCACATTCGGGACAGACCCAATTCGGCGCGACATCTTCCCACCGGGTGCCCGGTGCGATGCCTTCCTCGGGTAAACCGGCCTCTTCGTCATAGACCCAGCCACAAATCAGACACATCCAAGTACGCATAGTTCTCTCTAACTTCAAATCCTGCACTGGCGAAACGGACACACATTGCCGCATCGGGTCGATACATTAGAATGGGGACAATCTTACCCAAACCAAGTGCCAATGTCGGGATTGTCAGTCCAATCACGCATTTGCCTCAAAAAAAATTCAAGCAGCCTTGTCCGCCTCTTCCAACCTTCCCCCCCCGCTGGTGCTCGTCATGAGCGCGTTGGACCCCACTGGCGCCGACGGCATCACCGCAGACGCCGTCACCTGCGCCATGCTGGGCTGCCATGCCCTCACAGCCGCCACGGCACTGACCGTACAGGATACTGCGGGACTCGAAGATGTTCAGCCTGTCCCCCCTGAAAACGTGGACGACCAGGCCCGATGCCTGCTCGAAGACATGCCCGTACAGGCGATCAAAGTCGACGGCATTTTCAGCACCGAAGCGGCCAGTGCCGTGGCCCAGGTAGCCGCCGACTACAGCCAGGTGCCGCTGGTCCTGCACCTGGGCGCGCAAGCCATGCCCAGCGACGACGCCAGTGAACAGGACGACGCCGAAGACCTGCTCGCAGCCACCTTCGAATTGCTCATTCCCCAGGCCGATGTCGTCGTGATCGACTACACGCGTCTGGCCCGCTGGGTGGCAGATGGGCACCTGCGCACCGATGAGCTTGCCAGCCCGATGCACGCCTTTTTAAGCGCCGGTGCCGATTGGGTCCTGGCCCTGGGTGCGCCCCTGCGCCCGGGCCAGTCTGCCAGCATTCTGATCGGCAGTGATGGCACCACCACACAGCGCCCCACCCACCCGGCGCCCGAGCGCAGCGGCCCATCGGGCGGACTGGTGTCCGCTGCGCTGGCGGCCTACGTCGCCCGCGGCATGTCCATCCCCGAAGCCACCGAACACGCCCTCGGTTATGCCGACAAAGCCATCTCGCAAGGTTTCGTGGCCGGCATGGGACGCCGTATTCCCCGCCGGGGCCTATCGTCATGACAGCCGCTGCGTCAGCGTCGGCAACGCGATTTCCGCGGGGGTTGTACGGCGTCACACCCGATTGGCACGACACCGACAAGCTGCTCGCCGCAGTCGATCTGGCGGCCCGTCACGGGATGCGCGCGGTGCAGTTGCGGCGCAAACATGTCGATGCCACCGCCCGTCGCGTGCAGGCCGTTGCCCTGCAGGCCTTGTGCCGCGCACACGGCATCACGCTCGTGATCAACGACGACTGGCGCCTGGCCGACGAGATCGGCGCGGATTGCGTGCACATCGGGCGTGACGACGCGCGCCTGGCGCAAGTGCGAG
>JBAZPE010000525.1:0-2795 GCA_041648375.1 Burkholderiaceae bacterium
CGACGATGCCACCGCGATCGAGGACACATCAGCGCCAGTTGCCGCAGACGCGACCGCAGCCCCCACAGCCGCACTGAGCGTCGAACCGGCCAGCGCAACACCCGCACTTGGTCGTGCTGCCACGGCAGGACCCGACAGTGCAACACCAGCCGCGCGGGCGCCGCAATCGGCTTCGGCGCTGGTCATCACCAAACCGCTGCGCAGCGGTCAGCGCGTTTATGCCCGGCACAGCGATCTGATCGTCATCGGCATGGTCAGCCAAGGCGCCGAAGTGATCGCCGATGGCAACATCCATGTTTATGGTCCGCTACGCGGCAAGGCTATGGCGGGCGCACGCGGGGACGCCTCTGCTCGCATTTTCACCACTGAACTGGACGCCGAGCTGCTGGCGGTGGCGGGCGTCTATCGCGTGGTGGAAGCCCGCCTGGACAATAATTTGCGCAATCGGCCGGCCCTGGTGCGGCTCGATGGGGATTCCCTGCGCATCGAGAGTCTGAAGCCCTGATTCATTCTCCCGACTCATCACAAATGGAAAAAGCCTTGTAAACAGATTTTGTTTTACGATGTGCGCATCCATTTCCTGACATTTTTCATTCACGTATTCCAAAGGTTCGAACCATATGACACGCATCGTTGTGGTGACGTCCGGCAAAGGCGGGGTAGGAAAAACCACCACCAGCGCAAGTTTCTCGTCCGGTCTGGCCATGCGCGGTCACAAGACTGCGGTCATCGATTTCGACGTCGGCCTGCGCAATCTCGACCTGATCATGGGTTGCGAGCGACGCGTGGTGTACGACTTCGTCAATGTGATCCAGGGCGAAGCGTCGCTGAAGCAGGCGCTGATCAAAGACAAGCAGTCGGATAATCTGTTTGTGCTGCCAGCCTCACAGACACGGGACAAAGACGCGCTGACGATCGAAGGCGTGGAAAAGGTCATCAACGACCTGAAGGACATGGGCTTTGAGTACATCGTCTGCGATTCCCCGGCTGGTATTGAAACGGGTGCGCTGATGGCGGCCTACTTCGCCGACGACGCGCTGGTGGTAACCAATCCGGAAGTGTCTTCCGTGCGCGATTCCGATCGCATTCTGGGCATCCTGTCGGCGAAGTCGCGCCGTGCGATTCAGGGCGATGAGCCGGTGAAGGAATTCCTGCTGCTCACGCGCTACAACCCCAAACGCGTGGAAGACGGCGAAATGCTGTCGCTCACCGATATCGAAGATATTCTGCGCATTAAATTGATTGGCGTGATTCCGGAATCGGAATCGGTGCTGCAGGCCTCCAACCAGGGCCTGCCCGCCATCCACCTGGAGAACAGCGACGTGTCCGAAGCGTACAAGGACGTGGTGTCCCGTTACCTTGGCGAGGAAAAGCCCCTGCGCTTTACCGACTACCAGAAACCTGGCCTGCTCAAGCGCCTGTTCGGAGGTAAATGAGGATGTCCTTCCTTTCCTTTTTCATGGGCCAGAAGAAAAACACGGCCCACGTCGCGAAAGAACGACTTCAGATCATCCTGGCGCGCGAGCGCGGCCGTGATGACTCACCCGACTTCCTGCCGCAATTGCAGCAGGAATTGCTGGCTGTGATCTCTAAATACGTGAAGATCAACATTGATGATGTGAAGGTGCACCTGGAACGCCAGGATAGCCTGGAAGTGCTGGACATCAAGATCGAGATTCCCCCGAAAGCCAAGGAAGACGTGGCGTCGGTCTGACGCCTATCCGACGCAACCCCATGGGTTGCGTCCAGGCAGTAAAAAGCCTGCAGTGGAGCGATCCACTGCAGGCTTTTTGTATCCCTCCGCCCGGGGGTTCAGGCAGAGAAAACCGCTTAACGGCGCTTGCCGACCTGGTCGCCGATGACACCACCGATGGCAGCGCCACCGACCGTGCCCAGCACGCCACCGTTGGTGAGGACCGCGCCCGCTACGCCACCCAGACCGGCACCGGTCACGGTGCTCTTCTGACGGCCGGACATGCCGTCCCAGGATGAACACCCGGCAGCAGAGATGGCCACCAAAGCAATTGCGCAAACCTTCGAAATTCGACTGACGTTCATGGCTTCACTCCTGTTATCAATCAGGGTGCCCGCCCTCGGATAAACACCGCGTGGTTGCGAGCCCTACGAACACCCCAACAAATCAATGCGTGCCATCAGGATCGCAAATATCGGGCCCGGCGTCTGTGAGCGTTGCCCATAAGTTGTGTCAAGCGGTATGGGCAGGCGCGATGCGCCCCCGCATATGTAGCACAGGTGCCCGCCGAACTATCCGGATGTAACACGAACAAGGTCCGGTCCCGCTCGGGCGGCCGGGCCAATGACCCCATCAGACGATGCGCGACGGTCGGGCGCGCAAGGCCGCGACGCCAGGGCCCGCCGCGCCCCGATCTGTCCGGGCCGGGCGAACGTGCTTACTTCAGTGCTTTGTAGCGCAGACGACGCGGCTTGGCGCCCTCTTCTCCCAGGCGTCGAACCTTGTCGGCCTCGTATTCCTGATAGTTGCCATCGAAGAACACCACCTCGGAATTGCCTTCGAACGCCAGGATGTGCGTGGCGATGCGATCCAGGAACCACCGATCGTGGCTGATGACCATGACGCAGCCGGGGAACTCGAGCAGCGCATCCTCGAGCGCACGCAACGTTTCCACGTCCAGATCGTTGGAGGGTTCATCGAGCAGCAACACGTTGCCCCCGGCGATCAGCGTCTTGGCAATGTGCAGTCGACCACGCTCACCCCCGGACAACTGGCCCACCATCTTGTTCTGGTCACCACCCTTGAAGTTGAAGCGGCCCAG
>JBAZPE010000526.1:0-2790 GCA_041648375.1 Burkholderiaceae bacterium
CAGCATCGACATGCCCAGATGTCCGGCCCAGGGAAACCGCGAATCGGCCTCGGGCAGCAGCGTGTCGATGGTCAGCCGCTTGGGCGTGCGCGCTTGCACCAGTTGCCCGGTCTGATCGGGGCCCAATAGCGCCTGCATGGCCTGGACAGCGTTGCCCAGTGTGGCCGACAGTCCCCATACCACCAGGTCGGGCGACCATGTGCGCAAGCGTGCCAGCGCCAGCTGGGTTTGTGTTCCTCGCTTGTTGCCAACCAGCTCATGCCACTCATCCACGATCACGACTTTGACTTGCGCCAAGCGCTCGTGGGCATCGCTGCGGGCCAACAAAAGCGACAGGCTTTCGGGGGTAGTGACCAGCGCACTGGGGAGTCGTCGATCCTGGGCGGCGCGCTGGGCCGACGGGGTGTCACCCGTGCGCAAGCCCAGCGTCCAATGCGGGGCCAGTTCGTTCAAGGGCTCGGACAGTGCTGCCACCGTGTCGGCGGCCAGCGCACGCATTGGCGTGAGCCACAGGGCCGTCAGTGGCGCCGCGGTCTGGGCACGCTGGCGCTTGCGTTGCGCGTCCGTCTTTGACGTTGGCGTCACCGCCGAAGTGGCGCTGGCCGCCTTCCCGGATGTCAGGTCCCCCCCAGATGCGACCCGAGGCACTGCAAAGGCCGCCAGCGCGCCCAGCCACACGGCGTAGGTTTTGCCCGCACCGGTCGTGGCATGCAACACACCGCTGTGCCCCCGCACCATCGCCCGCCACACTTCGCGCTGAAAAGGAAAGGCCTTCCAGCCTCGTGCCACGAACCACGCGTCAAGCGGCTCGATTGCCTTCATGCGGGCAGCCACACGGCCAGACCGTCGACCGAATCGGCCTGATCGATCGGCTTGTCCTGCCGCCAGCGCAGCATGCGAGGAAAACGTAGTGCCACGCCGCTTTTGTGGCGGCTGCTGCGGGCAATGCCTTCGAAGCCCAGTTCGAACACGAGTGCGGGTTTGACGCTACGCACCGGGCCGAACTTCTCCACGGTGGTGCGCCGAATGATGGCGTCGACCTGCCGGATCTCTTCGTCCGTGAGGCCGGAATAGGCCTTCGCCACGGGTACCAGCCGGCGGTCTTTCATCTCGGGTGGGCCGTCCCACAAGGCGAAGGTGTAGTCGGTGTATAGGCTTGCACGTCGGCCGTGCCCGCGCTGCGCATAGATCAGCACGGCATCGATGGAAAGCGGGTCCACCTTCCACTTCCACCACACACCGTCGTTCTTGGTGCGTCCCACGCCATAGGCTGCCGATACCGATTTCAGCATCATGCCTTCCACACCCAGCGTGCGTGACTGCTCGCGCTGGGCCGCAAGCTCGGCCCAGGTGGCGCCCGTCAGCACTGGCGAGAGCCGCAGAACCGGGTCCGTCACACCCGCACAGACTTGAACAAGCTTCTCGCGCCGCGCCTGTTGGGACAACGCGCGGCAATCCTGGCCCGCTTGCTCGAGCAGGTCATAGGCCAGAAAAACGACGGGCTGGTCGGCCAGAACCTTGGGGCCGACGATCTTGCGACCCAGGCGCTGCTGCAGGCGCGCGAACGGTTGAACCGTGTCGTCCTCCCACACCACGATTTCGCCGTCCAGCACCACGCCTTCGCCCAGCCCCTGCGCCATGCGCGATATTTCCGGGAACTGCTCGGTGACCAGTTCCTCGCCGCGCGACCAGATGAACACGCGACCCGCACGACGCACCACTTGAGCACGAATGCCGTCCCATTTCCATTCGATCTGCCACTGATCGGGCGGCCCCAGACGGGCATCCATGTCGGCCAGCGGCAAGGACCACGGGTGAGCCAGAAAAAAAGGATAGGGCTGACCATCGCCACGCTGCCGATCCGCGTCAGAATAGGCCGCCACGAGCTGCGCGAAGGCGGCCCCATCAGGGCGGGCGCGGGTATCGGTATAGCCCATCATGCGCTGCGCCACGATCTTGGCGTCCACTTGCGCCACACGCGCCAGGGCACGCGTGACCAGCAAGCGCGACACGCCGACCCGCAAACTGCCGGTCAGCAATTTGGCGCACACGAAACGCTCCGCCTGGTCCAGCTCTGCGAAGTAGATGGCGAGCCTGTCATGGATGTCCTCGGGCGCAGCACCGCGCAGGGGCAGCAGCCGCATCTGCATCCAATCGGCCAGTCCCATGCTGTCGGTTCCGTCACCTTCGGGCATGAGCAGGGAGAGCGTTTCAGCCAGGTCGCCCACAGCGTGATAGCTCTCTTCAAACAACCAGGGCGGCACCCCGGCGGCCTGTTGAATGAAATCGCGCAGCACCCGGCTGGGCACGAGCTGGCGCGGTTTGCCTCCCGCCAGGAAATACACCGCCCAGGCGGCATCAGCCTGCGGTGCCTGCGCAAAATAAGCTTCCATCGCAGCAAGCTTGGCATTGCTCGAGGTAGTGGCGTCCAGCAAGGCGAACAAGTGCGCGAAGGCTTTCATGCCTCGTCCTCGTCTTCACCGAACGAGGTGGTGAATGATTCTGCCTGCAGGCCCTGCTCCTGCAACCAGCGAACCATGACCGCCACACTGCCGTGTGTGACAAATACCCGTTCAGCCTCGGTTGCCTTGATCGCTTGCTGCAGCCCAGGCCAATCGGCATGATCCGACATCACGAAGCCCCGATCCACGCCCCGGCGCCGGCGTGCGCCACGCACCAGCATCCAGCCGCTGGCAAATGCATCGGTGTAGGCGCCGAAGCGCTTCATCCAGGTGGTGCCCGCCGCCGAAGGCGGCGCCAGTACGAGGGCGCGGCGCAAGGCCGGATCAT
>JBAZPE010000527.1:0-2786 GCA_041648375.1 Burkholderiaceae bacterium
GCTGACGCCAAGTGCACGCACGGCGCCTTTCTGAATGTGCGGCATCACATTGAGCGAGCTGCCGAACATCATATCCACCTGGCCACCCAGCAGATCGGTCACGGCAGGCGAGGTGCCCTTATAGGGTACATTCAGAATATCGATGCCGGCCATCATTTTCATGCGTTCGCCCGCCATGTGCAGTGACGATCCGACACCGCCCAGTGCCATGGTGTACTTGCCGGGATTGGCCTTGGCCATCGAGATGAGTTCTGCCATGTCCTTTGCCGGGAAATCCTTGCGCACGACCAGCACGCTTGGCACCGAGGCCAACATGCTGATGGGCGTGAAGTCGGCGATCGGATCGAAGGGCAGCGTCTTGTACAGGCTGGGATTGATGGAAAAGCTGTTGAAGCTGACCAGCAGCGTTTTGCCATCAGGTGCGCTTTTGGCAACGTAATCCGAAGCAATATTGCCCCCCGCGCCGGGCTTGTTTTCCACAACGACAGTCTGCTTCAGCTCGGTGCCCATGTGCACAGCAATGCTGCGCGCCACCGTATCGGTGGTGCCGCCCGGCGAGGCGCCCACCACCAGGCGGATGACACCGCTCTGCGCCTGTGCGCTGGGAAGGGTGGCAATGCCGAGCACGAGGGCCGAGGCGCAAGCCGTCACGGCGCGTCCGATGAAATGCATGATGAGTCTCCAGGAAATTTTCTTGTGGGAGGATGGCATGCGAGCCATGCGAGCCCCTACTTGTATTGAAGATAGTACAAGCAGACAGGAGGGTCATGCAAATCTGCAACCGGGCGTACGCTTTGGGCGTACGATTAGCGACCTTTGTCGGAATCTTTCACCAGGAACCTCGATGTCCGCCTTCGACCGCTCGTCCGCCATCAATTTCGGCCTGAACCCGCTGAACCGTTTTTCAGAATCTCGCCACGACGCATCCTTCATCGACAGCCAACGGGCAGACCCCGCCGCCCGCTTTCTGGCATTTGCCGGGGGCTCGCCTGTCCTGCACGTAAAGGGCGAGCGCGTAGACCCGCTCTTCACGCAAGAACAGGTGGCCATGCTAGGCGAACCGGGTGGCGAGATTTTTTTGGGCCAGGCGTCGGATGGGGCAGCGCGCTTTGCGGTCGCGTTCGATAAGCAGAGCGCCGAACGCATCGCGGCCTATCCTGGCCTGGAAATCATTGATCTGCGGTCGATTGCCCTGCGAGGCCTGATCGAGCCGGCCCTGCTGGGCAGTGTGGGTGGCGCCAATGCCATGCTGAATTGGCATCAGCGCCATCGATTCTGTGCCAACTGCGGTGCACCCAGCGATGTGTCGATGGCAGGGTGGCGACGCGATTGCAAAACCTGCGGCGCTCAGCATTTCCCGCGTGTGGATCCGGTGGTCATCATGCTGACGGTAGACGGCGACCGATGCCTGCTGGGGCGTCAGCCGCAATTCGCGGCAGGCATGTATTCGGCACTTGCAGGTTTTCTGGAGCCCGGGGAAACCATAGAAGATGCCGTGCGACGAGAGATCAAGGAAGAAAGCGGGATCACCTGCTCGCAAGTGAGCTATTTCGCGTCTCAGCCTTGGCCGTTTCCCTCTTCGCTCATGATCGGCTGCTTCGCTCGCGCCGTGGATGCTGATGTCGTGGTGGACAGGACCGAACTGGAAGATGCGAGGTGGTTCACGCGCCAGGAAGTGGCCGACATGATCGCCGGCACGCATGAAGGGGGATGCTCATCACCCAAGCCGTATGCCATTGCGTATCACCTGATGCGTGAGTTTGTTGAGAAGGGCGAGGGTGTGTTGCCGGTCATGGCGTTGTAGCAGTCCGCCGCCAAGACATAATCCCTCGCGGTGTCGGTTCGGAACGCCGCAGACTTCACTGACGGCGATGTGCTTCAGGCCTGTAGCCTTGAATACAGGCCGCCTTTCCATTGTGCAAAAGGTTCGTTACTCCCGTAATTTTTTGCCTTCTAAAATGTATACATTTATGTTGTCAATGTCGTTTCGGGTAGGTATAGTCGCTCAAACACGACAAGAGATGCAGACCTCGATCAACGCTCGGCTCAGCTGCCGCGAGTGGGTCGGAGGAGACAACAGGAGACTGCATGAGCGAGAGCGACTCATCCACGCAAGCACGTGGCAAAGGTCCGTTGCAGGGTTACCGCGTGATCGAACTGGGCTCCACGGTCGCGGGCCCCTTCTGTGGGCGTCTATTGGCTGACTTCGGCGCAGACGTCATCAAGGTCGAACAGCGCGAGGGTGATGCTGTGCGTTCGATGGGCAATGTAAAAGCGGGACGTTCCCTTTACGGTGCCTCCATTTTCAGAAATAAACGCATCGTCTCCATCGACCTGCGCGACGAGCGGGGCAGGGCGTTGGTACGACGCATGTGTGATCGCGCCGACATCGTCATCGAGAATTTCACGCCGGGGCGACTGGAGCAATGGGGCCTGGGCTACGACACCTTGTCAGCTACGAACCCTGGTCTGATCCTGGTGCGCATCAGCGGTTTCGGTCAGGATGGTCCCAACAGTCAGAGACCGGGCTACGGCGTCGTGTGCGAGGCCTTCAGTGGCATACGTGAAATCACCGGTGACCCCGATCGCCCCCCGGCCCGGGTTGCGGTATCCATGACCGACTACATCACGGGTCTATATGCCGCCTTCGGGGCGACCATGGCCGCCCTGGATCGCAAACGCACCGGACGCGGACAGGTCGTGGACGCCGCCCTGTACGAGGCCGCTTTCAGCTTCATGGAGCCACACATACCTGCCTTTCAGCAACTCGGGTTGGTGGCGAAACG
>JBAZPE010000528.1:0-2774 GCA_041648375.1 Burkholderiaceae bacterium
GCGCACTCAAGACGATGGGCCGCGCCAGACCCGCGCGCACCCCGTGGCAACGATCACTTCGCGCTTGCACGCACCTTCGTGATTTCCGCGTTCATTTGGGTGGCCAGATCGGCACCCAGATCGCGCGAGAACTTGTCGATTACCGGCTTGAGCTTCTCTCGCATGCGCGCGGCCTCGTCTGCGGACACCTCATTCACGGTCATGCCTCGCTCTTTCAATTCAGCCAGGAACCTGGCCTCGCCCTCGCGTGAGACCTGGCGCTGATAGGCCGACGCCTCGGCAGCCGTCTCGCGCACCACCTTCTGTTCATCTGCGCTGAGCTTGTCCCACACACGTTTGCTCACCACTGCCACATAGGGGGTGTAGGTGTGACGCGTGATGCTCAGAAATTTCTGCACTTCGTTAAAGCGCGATGTGTTGATCGTGCCCAGCGGGTTTTCCTGACCATCCACGGCGCGCGACTCCAGCGCCGTGTACACCTCGGGAAAAGGCATGGGTACGGCATTAGCGCCCAGCGTGTTGAAGGTCTCGATGTACACCGGGTTTTGCAGCACACGGATCTTCATGCCCTGGAGATCTTCGGCCTTGGTGATCGGGCGGCGGCTGTTGGTGATGCTTCGAAAGCCGTTTTCCATCCAGCCCACCAGCACGATGCCCTTCTCGTTCATTTTCTGGGCAATGGCATCGCCCACGGGACCTGCCAGCACTGCATCAACCTCTTGCGCTGAATTGAACGTAAACGGCAAATCCAGCAGCCCGATCTCACGCACCACGCTGGCAATCGGGGACGAGGTAATGATGCCCAGTTCCTGCACCCCACCCTGCACGGCCGAGGTCATCTGGGTGTCGCCGCCGATGCTGCCGTTGCCATACACACGCACTTTGAACTTGCCTCCCGTGCGTTCGGCCATCAACTCTGCCCAGCGCTTCCCACCCAGTGCGGCGGGATGATCGTCGGCGATCACGTGGCCCAGCTTGAAACTGCGTTCGCTATATTCGGCCGCCGTGGCGGACGCACCGACCGAGGCCAGACTGGCTGCAATGAGGCTTGCTGCAAAGCGTGCCGTCCATGCGCGGCGTGTGATGTGTCGGGTCATTCTGGTCTCCTGGATTTTTTTAGAAGGTCATAAGCGCTCGCCCTGCCCTGCGCGAACAGGCGTGCTTCGGCTGAAAACCCCTGCGATCTGTACGCCCGCGTTCGAACGTCAGTCCTTGTTATGTGATGCGCAATAGATCATACGAATTCGTATGATTATTTTTAATCAGGGGATTCCCCAGTTTCAATTAGATGCATAGCCTATTTGATAGCATGCTATCTATTAGGTTAGAATAGTATTTATGCCTACCTCACACGACGCCAACCTGGCCATTTTCACTGCCGACCTCATCGTGGTCGCCCGCGCTTATCGGAGCGTGGCCGACCGTGCGCTGGCCGACCTTGATCTTTCGCAAGCCACCGCCTGGCCCATCGTCATGATCGGTCGACTGGGCGAAGGCGTGCGCCAGGGTGCCGTCGCTGAAGCGCTGGGCATTGAAGGCCCCACCCTGGTTCGGGTACTGGATCAACTCGTGGCCAGCGAACTCATCCAGCGTCATGAAGATCCCAGCGATCGCCGCGCCAAAACCTTGCACCTCACGCCTGCCGGCCGCGCCCTGCGCGAGAAGGTCGAAACGGTGCTCATCGACGTGCGCCGACAGGTGTTTGCCGATATCGACCCGGCCGACATCGAAGCGACGTTGCGCGTGCTGGGCACGCTCAAAGGCACGTTGAAGTGCTTCCCGCCCAAGGCCTTCGCAGCATGACCTGGCCCACCACAGACGAGGTGCTGTTTTCGCTCAAGGCCTATCTGGGCGCGATGGTGGCGCTCTATATTTCCTATCGCATCGGCCTGTCGCGTCCGTTCTGGGCGGTCACCACCGCCTACGTCGTGTCGCAGCCCTGGTCCGGTGCCGTGCGCTCCAAAGCCATCTATCGGCTGGGCGGCACCTTCATCGGTTCGGCCGTTTGTGTGTTTCTCGTGCCGCGCCTGACCAATGCCCCGGTGTTGCTGTGCCTGGCGATGATGGCCTGGATCGGCCTGTGCGTCTATGTGTCGGTACTTGATCGCACACCCCGTTCATACCTGTTCATGCTGGCCGGCTACACCGCAGGCATGATCGCGTTTCCCAGTGTCAACGATCCGTCACTGGTGTTCGACACCGCACTCTCGCGGGTAGAAGAGATCAGCCTGGGCATCGTGTGTGCCACGCTTGCCCACAGTCTGATCCTGCCGCGCAGCATGGGGTCCATGGTGCTGGCCGGCCTGGACCAGGCCATCAACGATGCCCGACGCTGGGCCCGCGATGCCCTGGCCCGCACGGGTGTGGCGGGAGTGCGCAGCGCAGCCACCCGGCGCGAACAGTTCAAGCTGGCCAACGACATTACCCAGTTGCGCATTCTGTCCACCCACATTCCGTACGACACCTCCAATATTCGGTTCACCGCCCGCTCGGTGCACGCCATGCAGGACGCGATGGCCGCCATGACGCCGGTCATCGCCGCCATTGAAGATAGGCTGGATGCGCTCACTGCAGACGATCGCGCCTTGCCCACCGCCTGGCAAGGCATCATGGACGACCTGGCCCAGTGGATGCTGCCCGCGACCGACACCGCAGCGCCGGCAGACACCGCAAGCCGGTTGCACGCGGCCATCGACCAGGCCACCCCTGTCCTTGCCCCGCACAGTGACTGGCGCGACGCCCTGCTCACCAGTCTTGCCCTACGCATGCACGAG
>JBAZPE010000529.1:0-2764 GCA_041648375.1 Burkholderiaceae bacterium
CAGCAGTCCCACCGCGATCCAGTACATCGGATGCAGGCGGCTGCGTTTTTCGACCCACACCACGCCGCCCACCATGTATTGAACGATCACTGCGGTGGCCAGCACCAGCCCGCCGACGAAACCGCCTCCCGGCAAGTTATGGCCACGCAGCAGGAAAAACACCGAGACCAGACCGGCGACCGGCAGCACCAGCCGCACCAGCACCGTGGGCACCATCATGTTGCCTCGGGGCAAGAGATCGTCAGCGCTCGAGGGCGGTGCGACTTCGCATCCGCGGGCCAGTTGATCGCGCTGCTGCACCGGTTGCTGGAAGCTTTCCTTGGCAGGACGGAAACGACGCAGCAGGGCATAAATCGTGAGGGCAACGATCCCCACCACCGTGATTTCACCCAGCGTGTCGAACCCTCGGAAATCGACCAGCAGCACATTGACCACATTGGTGCCGCCACCCAGCGGCAGGGACTGTTCGAGGAAAAATGTGGAGATCGTCTTGCCCGCCGGTCGGGTCAGCACGGCGAACGCCAGCGCGCTCATGCCCGCACCGGCTACGACGGCCAGGATCAGATCGCGCAGTCGGCGCGCGCGAATGCGTACACGAGCCTGCGTGCCCTCATCGTCGTTTTCGATACGGCGAGGCAGCCAGCGCAGCCCCAACAGCAGCAGCACCACGGTCACGACTTCGACGGCCATCTGCGTCAGCGCCAGATCGGGCGCCGAGAACCACATGAAGGTCAAGCACACGACCAGCCCGGTGCCCCCGACCATCGTCAGCGCTGCCAGACGGTGGTATTTGGCCTGAAGCGCCACACCTATGGCGCACGCGCCGCCCACCAGCCACATGCCGGCGAATACGGGATCGATCGGCGTCATGGCTGCGAAGGATCCGTTCCACCCCCCTGCCGACAGCGGGACCCAGGCAGCCACCATGGCCACACCGATGATCACCAGCAACTGCATCTGCAGACGATAGGAAGAAAGATGAGCGACCAGCCAGGCAGACCAGGCGTCCAGCGATTCCATGAAGCGCTCGAAGGTGCGGCGGCCGTCGAGACGGTAGATGACCGGTGCGCGGCCCGGACGGCGGGCCTGCTCGCGACGTAATGCCAGGTAAAGGCCGGTACCGGCAGCCAGCGCCAGCAGACTCATGATGAGCGGCAGGTTGAATCCGTGCCAGAGCGCCAGGCTGTAGGCAGGCATGTCCGCGCCCAGAATGGCGGTGGCGGCGACTTCGAGCAGCGGTCCCAGCGTGTAGGACGGCAACACCCCCACGATCAGGCACGCAGCACCCAGAAAGGCGCTTGGAAAGAGCATGAACTTGGGCGGCTCGTGCGGCGCACGGGGCAAATCGGTGGCCGGCGGGCCGAAAAATACCTGAGCGATGAAGCGCAGGGAATAGGCCACGCTGAAAGCGCCGGCCACGGTCGCGGCCAATGGCAGACCAATGCGCCCCCAGGCGCTGCCGCTGACGAACGTGGTTTCGGCGAAGAACATTTCCTTGGAGATGAAGCCATTGAGCAGGGGCACGCCCGCCATGGCTGCCGCCGCGATAATGGCCAGTGTGGTGGTGATGGGCATGGCGCGCCGCAAGCCGCTTAAGCGCGTCATGTCCCGGGTGCCAGTTTCGTGATCGACGATCCCGGCCGCCATGAACAGCGACGCCTTGAACGTTGCATGGTTGACCATGTGGAAAATGGCAGCAACCATCCCAAGTGTGCTGTTCATGCCGAGCAACAGCGTAATCAGCCCCAGGTGGCTGATGGTGGAATAGGCCAGCACGCCCTTCATATCACGCTGAAAGATCGCGGCATAGGCGCCGATCAGCAGCGAGCACAGCCCGGCACCGCCGATAATCCAGAACCACTCGTCCGTGCCGGACATGACTGGCCAGAAGCGCGCCAGCAGGAACACGCCCGCTTTGACCATCGTGGCCGAATGCAGATAGGCCGATACCGGCGTGGGCGCAGCCATCGCATGCGGCAGCCAGAAATGAAATGGGAACTGGGCACTTTTGGTCAGCGCGCCCAGCGCCATGAGAACCAGAATCGCGAGATACCAGTCGCTGTTGCGAATCAGATCACCTGAGGCCAGCACTTCGCCCAGGTCATAGGTGCCCACCACGTC
This sequence comes from Burkholderiaceae bacterium, assembly GCA_041648375.1. GTDB lineage: Bacteria > Pseudomonadota > Gammaproteobacteria > Burkholderiales > Burkholderiaceae_B > Schauerella. Next base: position 2,122 of record JBAZPE010000529.1, read on the forward strand.
GCCGATCAGCAGGACCGCAGCGAGCAGGCACAGTCCACCGGCGGCCGTCACGGTCAGCGCCATCCGCGCACCGCGACGCGCGTCGGCACGGTGGTGCCAATAGGCGATCAGCATGAAGGAGGACAGGCTGGTGAGCTCCCAGAAGAGCACCATCTGGATCAGATTGCCCGAGAGCACCACACCCAGCATGGCGCCCATGAAGGCCTGGAAAAACGAGAAGAACCGAGGGACCGGGTCCTCAGGAGACATGTAGTAGCGGGCGTAGAGCACGACCAGCAACCCCATGAGCGAGATGATCAGTGCGAACAGCCAGGCATAACCGTCCATGCGCAGGACGAAATCCAGGCCCAGGGTAGGTGCCCAGCTCACGGTGGTGGCGACAACGCCACCGGCTCGCACATCAGGGAACTGCATGATCGTCAATATCGTGCAGGTCAGCGCGATGCCACCCGCAAGCCAGGCTTCGGCATTGCGGGCGTTGGACGGCAGGAACGCCGCACAGAGACTGCCCACGAACGGCAGAGCAAGGATGAGAATCAGCGACATAGTGCTCCGGGGTATACGCGGACAGACATCATAGGCAGCGCGCCGGCAAAGGCGTGGAAAATGAAGGCCAAACGGGAGTCACACGCCCGAAGCGGGC
>JBAZPE010000530.1:0-2759 GCA_041648375.1 Burkholderiaceae bacterium
GTTGGCGGTGGCGGACGATCTCCTGGCGGAGGCACAAAAGCAGGCGCCAGAGCCTGGCCCGGCTGCCGCTGCAGTTTCCCTGCTGCGGCACGAGCCCGGCATGTCGATTGATCAACTTCGCCGTGGCCTGTCGCTGTCGCATCCGGGCGCGGTGCGACTGGTAGACCGATTGGCCGGAGACGGTCTGGTCGAGCGCCAGATTTCCACGCGCGACCGCCGAGCGGTGTCGCTGCATTTGACTCGGATGGGCGAGGGCGCTTGCTCCCGAATTCGCGCCGCGCGTGCAGTGAGTGTTGGTCGTGCGCTTGACGCACTGAGCCCGGATGAGCGAGCCACGTTAAGTGTTCTCGTGGAGAAAATGCTTCCCGCCATGGTGCGTGGCGAGGACCATGCCTACGCCGTGTGCCGGCTGTGTGATGAAGCCGCCTGTCGCGAGTGTCCCGTTCACGCGGCGGTGTCAGTCCAGGGCTGACCTGTCGGATCGGCTTGCATTGAAGCTGACGGCGGGTACTGATTGGATCGGAAGGTCGGCCTTTCGGTGGCCCACGGCGCCGACGCACTCACTCCCGCAGCTTATACACCCAGTGGCGCCAGATCCTTCTCCAACCGACGAACGATATCCTGTAGCTTCGGGCGCACTTCTTCCAGCAAAAATTCTTCAGTGAGGGAATAGGCGGGTCCACCGCAATTAAGCGCCATGGGCGGTTGATCGGCGCCCCGACGGAAGGCGATTCCGATGGCATTGACTTCAGGATGCCACTCGCGGAAAGAGCAACAGCATCCTAATTCTCGATACTGTGCGATCGCGGCTTCAATGCTGTCTCGAGTGAGGGGCCAGGCCGCCGGGTCCTGCTCGCGCAGCGAATCCAGCAAGAAGTTGCGCTCAGCCGGTGCGCATGTCGCGAGATAGGCGCGACCGATGGATGTCGTCGCAATGGGCACGCGCCAGCCGGTGTCTACATTCAAGGTGAATGGGGAGTTGCCGCGCGCATTGTCGATGTAGACGATATTGAGGCGGTCGCGTACCCCCAGCGATATCGACGCCCCTGAGAACTCCGCAAGCTCCTGCATGTATGGATGGGCAATGCGTCGCACATCAAACTTGCTCAGGGCCGATGCACCCAGCGCGACAGCGGCCATGCCCAGGCGATATCGTCCGGTATCAGGCTGAATGTCCAGATAGCCAAGTTTGGTTAGCGTGTACGTCAACCGCGATACGGTTGATTTGGGCAGACCGCAGTGCTCGGCGATTTCCTGGTTGCCCAGCACGTTGCTCGAATCGCGAAACGCCGAAAGCACTTCAAGGCCACGGGCCAGCGCGGAGACGAAATGCCGGTCTTCTTTGGCATTGGACGTCTTGGGCGCAGGTTCATCCAATGCTTCGTCAAGCGCGTTGGCTGAAGGGCGTTCGCTTGCGGATGGGGGGGCGGCGAGTGCGGCGCGGCCTTTCTCACGAGTCATGGCGTTTCCTGCTTGGAGTATGCAGGCAAGTGTAGAACACCGCCTGCTCCTCAGGCGTGAATGGCCTGCTGCTTCAGGACGCTTTTCAGAATTTTTCCGGTGGCGCCTGCGGGCAGGGCAGGCATGATGACGACCACGCTTGGCACCTTGTAGGCCGACAAACGTTCACGAACCCAGGCGATCAGCACGTCGGGCGTGAGCATGGCGCCCGCCACGGGTTCGATGAAGGCCACGATTTCCTCGTTGTCCCGAACCTCGCGTCCGACCACTGCGGATTGCAGCACGAGGGGATGGGCGTTCAGCGCGCCTTCCACCTCGGCAGGGTACACATTGAAGCCCGAGCGAATGATCAACTCCTTGGCGCGCCCGACTATGGTGAGATTGCCTTGGTCATCCTGCACACCAAGATCGCCGGTGCGCAGCCACCCGTCGGGCCTGAGCGTCGCTGCCGTTTGCTCGGGGTCACGGTAATACCCTTTCATGACGTTCGGCCCGCGCACCCATACTTCACCCACTTCGCCCGGGGGCAGCGGCTGTTCATGCTTATCCACGCGAAGAATTTCAACACCGGGAATAGCCACACCCGAGGATGTGTCGGTGCGCGGCGCATGCAGCAGTGTTTGCGCAACCGTGGGCGCAGCTTCGGTCATGCCATAGCCAAGATGTAAAGTCAGCCCGGTGGTGTGTTCGAAATCTGCCTTCAACGATTGTGACAGTCCACCGCCACCGCTTTGGGCAATCCGTAACCCTTGCACGGGCAGTGCTTGTCCGGTTTCACGAGACCATTCGAGTAGCTTGGCATACATGGCCGATACACCGTGCATCACCGTAATGCCGTCATCACGCCAGGCGCGTACGACCTCGGCTGGGTCGAATCGCGCGGCCAGCAGCAGACTGCCCCCGCTGCACAATGTACCGATCAACACCGACGCCAGGCCATACACGTGGGTCAGCGGGAGCACCACGTAAGCGCGATCTTTCGGTGTCAGGGTTCGATTGCGGCGCTGGGTGTCACCCACGAAAAGCAGATTGTGATGCGTGAGCATGACGCCCTTGGGCGTGCCGGAAGTGCCGGAGGTGTAGATGAGTGCTGCGACCTGCTGGTGCGCTTCTGCATGCGCGGGCTCAGCGTGCACTGTTTCGTCCACGGCACTGACGGCCACCGCTCCAATGTGCTCAAAACCACCTTGCTGTGCCTGGTCTGCTCGGGCATGCGCCAAGGTGGGTGCGGTCTCGCCCGCATAGCACACCAGTCGTGCGCCGGCATGCTGGCGGATGCTGTCCAGTTCGGGTTTGGA
>JBAZPE010000531.1:0-2759 GCA_041648375.1 Burkholderiaceae bacterium
AGGCGGGGATAGCGCTCAGCGTCGATGGCCCCCACGTCTTCTGTGCTCGCCGCCAGCAAGCGCTCGGCGCGCACGACATCGGGTCGATTGCGGATCAGGCCATCCACATCGCCCAACGGCAGCTCCCGAACCAGGGGCGCGGGCGATAGCGCCTTGAAATCGACCGCGTTGTGACCTGGTCGATAGCCAGTCAGCACATCAAGGCGAAATCGCGTCTGCTGAAGCTCGACGGTCAATGGCGCAATGGCGGCCTCACTGCGCAGCAGGTTAGCGCGTGCGTTTGCCAGATCCTCAGGCAGGCCGCTGCCCAGGGTGACGCGGGCCTGAACCAGTGCCAGCGTTTCCCGCCAGCTCTGTGCTTGCGATCGAGCCAAATCAAGCCTGCGCTGTAACCCGTACCCTTCGTAGTACGCCCGCCCGACATCGGCCGCAATGGTGAGTCGCACCAACGCCAACGCTGCCTGTGTCGCTTCGGAGCGCGCGCGCGCCGACTGGCTCAGACGATTCAGACGCCCGAACAAATCGATTTCCCACTGGGCGTCGAACCCTGCCCGCCAGCTTTCGGACAGTCTGCGCTCGGTATCGCCATAGGCGTCGGTCTGCTGCGCAATGCCCCGATGATGTCCCACCTGGGCTGTCACCGTCGGCATCCGATCCAGATTGCGCTCGTCGAACACCGCCCGCGACGCCTGCAGGTTAGTCCTCGCCAGTCGAATATCATGGTTGTGCGTCAGTGCAGTGGTGATCAACGTCGTGAGCTGTGGCTCATCAAAAAACGTCCACCATGGCCCCAGACGAGCCGATGCGCTGAAGTCATCCAGATGCTTGCTGACCAATGCAACCGGCGGCGTAACGGGCTCCTTGTACTGAGGACCCACTGCGCAGCCCGCCACCGTGCAGGCACTGAGGAGCACCCAGCATGCGTGGATTGTTTTCATGATGTTCCTCCTTGCGGTGTGGCGTCGTCAGTCCGATCTGTTTCAGCGAGTTGGCGTTGGCGTAGCGTCACGGTGCCGGCAGCGTCATTGCGCGCCAGCAGCGTATACACCGTCGGCAGCACGAATAGCGTAAAGAGCGTACCGACCAGCATGCCGGACACGATCACCACACCCAGCCCGAAGCGACTGTGCGCCCCTGCTCCGCTTGCGAACAGCAACGGAATCAGACCGAACACCATCGCCGCTGTCGTCATCAGTACGGGGCGAAGCCGGATCTGCGCGGCACGCAGAATGGCGGTTCGTCGGTCCAGACCTTCACGTGCCCCCAGTTCGTTGGCAAACTCGACCATCAGAATGCCGTGCTTGCTGATAAGACCGATCAGGGTCACCAGTCCGATCTGCGTATAAATATTCAAGGTGGCAAAACCCAGCGCCAGCGGCAGCAAGGCGCCGCAGATCGAGAGCGGCACGGTAATCAGGATGATCAGGGGGTCGACCAGGCTTTCATACTGTGCGGCCAGCACCAGGTAGATAATCACCAGCGCTGCGAGAAACGCGAACACCAGTGCGTTTCCTTCCTGCACGTACTGGCGTGAATCGGACTGCCAGTCGTGGCTAAAGCCTGCGGGCAACGTGGTCGCAAGGTTATTCAAAAACGCCACGGCTTCTCCGAGCGACACGCCCGCGGCGGGAATCGCCTGCAAGGTAGCGGCATTCTGCTGATTGAACTGCGTCAGCTTATTGGGTCCAACCTGCACCGAAACCTGCACGACCGTAGACAGCGGCACCAGGCGTTGATCCTGCGTGCGCACGAATTGACGCGCCAATGACTGCGGCGTCAGGCGCTGGTCTCTCAGGCTCTGCGGGATCACGTCGTACGAGCGGCCCTCCATGGCGAAACGGTTGAGATAATTCTCACCGAGGAGCACGGCCAGAGACTCACCGATATCCTGCATCCGAATGCCCAGACTATTGGCCTTGGCGCGATCAATGCGCACGTGTGTGATCGGGCTGTTGTAATCGAGATCGCTATCCACAACCGCAAATAGCCCACTGTCTCGGGCCCGCGCCTTGATGTCCTGCATGGTCTGGAACAACACGGGATAGCCCTGCGGGCTGCGAAGCACCCATTGCACCGGCAGACCGCCCGTCGAGCCCGGCAAGGCGGCCAACTGAAACGCAAAGATGCTGGTTCCCTCGACCTCATTGACCGCGCTTTGCAATTCCGCCTGGATCGCATCGGCAGTTCGCACTCGCTCGCCCCAGGGCGTCAGGTTGATCCCGCCAATGCTCGATGCCAAACCATCGCTGCCGTTAATGATCCAGGTGCCAGCGGTTTCCGGAATAGCCGAGTAGATCGCATCGAGCTTTCTGGAAAAACGTTCCACGTAGTCCAGATTCGCATATTGCGGCGCCTTGATCGCCGTCAGGACATTAGCCTGGTCTTCGATGGGCGCCAGCTCGCGCTGCGGCAACTGATACAGCAGGGGCAGAATCAAGCAAACGAGCAGCGCAAGACCTCCACTCGCCCACCGATAACGCAGCGAAAGCCCCAACAGTTGTCCATAGCGTCGCGTCAGTCCCCCGAAAAAATGCTCCGCGGCACGCGCCATACGACCGTCCTGTTGCTTGGGCGGCAACAGGAACGAGCTCATGACGGGCGACAACGTCAGCGCGACAATACCCGACACCACTACGGCGCCAGCCAACGTCAACGCGAACTCCTTGAATAGGGCGCCGGTCAGACCGCCCATCAGTCCGATGGGTGCATACACGGCCGCCAGCGTAATCGTCATCGCGACCACGGGCCCGGCCACCTCG
>JBAZPE010000532.1:0-2753 GCA_041648375.1 Burkholderiaceae bacterium
CGCGCGGGGCGCGGCGGGCCTGGCGGGCCTGGCCTGCGGTTTCTGGGCTGACGAAGCCGAGCTCGCCGCGCAGTGGGAGATCGAAAAACGCTTCGAGCCGCAATGGAGCGAAGATCGACGGCTGGCGAGACTGGCGCGGTGGCGCCAGGCGGTGGACTTGAGCCGCGGCTGGGCCAAGCCCGCGACCTGATCGTCGAGGCGTTCGGGCCAGCGCAATGGAGGTGCCGTGATGACACCCCATCGCCCTGGGACGGCGATCAGTTCAGGCTGGCACCCGACACTTTCACCACTTCCTTGTACTTCTGCATCTCGGATGCGACAAAGGCTGCAAACGCGGCAGGTGCCATCGGCTGGGCTTCCGAGCCCATCATCAGCAGCCGTTCACGCACATCGGGCAGCGCCATCGCTCGCGCATAAGCGGCGTACAGCTTCTCGAGTATGGGCGCGGGCGTGCCTGCCGGCGCAAACACGCCGAACCATGTTTCGAGGTCGAATCCCGACACGCCAGCTTCCTGCACGGTCGGCACATTCGGCAGCAGCGTAGAGCGGCGTGCCGTGGTCACTGCCAATGCCTTGACCGAATCTGCCTTGATCAGCGGTGCAGCGGCGGCCAGGTTGTCGAACATGAAATCCGACTGGCCCGAGAGCAACGCCAGCTGAGCGGGTGCGGCGCCCTGATAGGGAATGTGCTCGGCCTTGATATCTGCACGCGCCTTGAGCAATTCACCGGACAAATGGCCTGCACTGCCATTTCCGCCAGAACCATAGTTCAGTTGACCCGGGTGCGACTTGGCATAGGCAATCAAATCGGCCAGCGAAGCAATCTTGTTCTTCTCGGCAAAGGCCTTGTTGATTACCAGCACGTTGGGCACCGCGGCTACCAGGGTCACTGGCGCAAAGTCCTTCACCGGGTCATAGGGCAGGCTGGCGAACAACCAGGGATTGATGGCGTGTGTGGCGACTGCGCCCATCACCAGCGAATACCCGTCCGGCGCGGCGCGGGCCACCAGGTCTGCGCCGATGTTGCCACCTGCACCCGCCTTGTTCTCGACCACCACAGGCTGACCCAGGTCGTCGCGCACCTTCTCTGCCAGCATGCGGGCCATATTGTCCAGCGGACCGCCAGGAGGATAAGGCACGACAAAGCGCAGCGGGCGCTGAGGCCAGGCATCGCCCGCCGCTGGCGCGGAGGCGACATCGGCCGCCAGTGCCGGAAACGAAACGGCGCTGCCTGCCAGCAGCAGCGTGCCGATCAGCACGGCACGTCGGGATGATTTTGAAACGAAGTGGCGCATGATGAAGTGTCCCCTCTATGTGATTGGTCTTCCCGATCTGACGACGGGTCTGTTCAGCGCAAGCACGGGCTGGAAAAGCCGGCAATATAGCGCGAAAACGGCCTCCATCGTGATGGAGGCCGTGAATGAAGCGCTGCTCCCCAAAAGGTGAGCAACATGGTGCATCAATGCAGGATCTGGCTCAGGAAGAGCTTGGTGCGCTCATTTTGCGGTGCATCGAAGAACGCGTCCGGCGTGTTCTCTTCGATGATTTCACCACGATCCATGAAGATCACGCGGTCGGCCACCTTGCGGGCAAAGCCCATTTCGTGGGTGACGCAGATCATGGTCATGCCCGACTCTTCCGCCAGGGTAACCATCACGTCCAGCACTTCCTTGACCATTTCTGGATCGAGTGCCGAGGTGGGCTCATCGAACAGCATGACCTTGGGGTTCATGCACAGAGACCGCGCGATGGCCACACGCTGTTGCTGCCCGCCCGAAAGCTGACCGGGAAACTTCAGCGCCTGATCGGGAATACGCACCCGCTCGAGATACTTCATTGCCGTCGCTTCGGCTTGCGCACGCGGCTGCTTGAGCACCCAGATCGGACCAAGCGTCAGGTTCTCCAGCACGGTGAGGTGCGGGAACAGGTTGAAATGTTGGAACACCATCCCAACCTCACGACGAATCGTCTCGATTTGCTTGAGATCGTTGGTCAGCTCGGTGCCGTCAACGATGATCTGCCCCTGTTGATGCTCCTCAAGGCGATTGATGCAGCGAATCATCGTCGACTTGCCCGAACCCGAAGGTCCGCAGACAACGATACGCTCGCCCTGAGCAACGCTCAGATTGATATTGCGCAGCACATGGAACTGGCCGTACCACTTGTTCACGCCCTGCAATTTAATGATGGCATCAGACATGCCTGAACTCCCAGAATGACTATCGCTGATACCCGGTCGACAAACGCTTTTCAAGCGATTGGCTGTACCTGGACATGGAATAGCAGAACACGAAATAAATCAAGGAAATGAAGATGTAGGCCTCGACCCCGAACCCACGCCAGGCCGCATCAGACAAGGCTGCCTTGGCTGCAAGGGTCAAATCGAAGATGCCGATGATAACCACCAACGACGTGTCCTTGAACAAGGCAATAAAAATGCCGACCAGTGGCGGAATGACGATCTTCAAGGCCTGGGGCAGAATGATCTTGCGCATCTGCTGCCAGTACGACAGACCCAGCGAATCTGCACCTTCATACTGCCCTTTCGGAATGGCCTGCAGGCCACCACGAACCGTCTCGGCGACGTAGGCGGCGGCGAACATCACGATGGCGATCTGCGCACGCAGGAGCTTGTCGATCGAGAAACCCTCGGGCAGAAACAGCGGCAGCATGACCGAGGACATGAACAGCAGACTGATCAGCGGCACGCCACGGATCAGTTCGATGTAGGCCACGCACAAGGCCTTGATGGC
>JBAZPE010000533.1:0-2746 GCA_041648375.1 Burkholderiaceae bacterium
ACGGTGATGACGATCGCCGCCCCCACAATGATGGTGGCGATACCGATGCCTTCCCGCTTGCTGATGCGATGCGGGGAAAGTCGTTGAGCGAGCAGGAGCGCGAAAAGCACTTCGATCAGGCCCAATGTGCGCACATTGGCAGCCGCCGTGAGCGCAAAGCCGATGAACCAGCATTGCGATGCCAATGCACCCAGGAAGCCCCCACCGATGGAGGCACGCCAGGCCCTCAGACACCCCTGCAAGATATCGCGGCGCCAGATGAGCATCCAGGCCAGCAGCACGCCCGCCTGCATGCCCAGAGACCACGTCAAGGTCCAGCTGGCTTTCATTAAAAACGAGCCGGTGTCCAGCGTCAGAATCGCGCCCCGAAAACCGATGGCTGACAGCGCAAAACAGGCCCCCGCCAGCAAGCCCAGCGCAACGGGCTTCATGCCCGCTGATAGGTCGGTGACGACCGAGGGCTTGACCGAGAGCAGCACTACGCCCAGCGTGGCCAGGATGATACCGGCTGCCGTCACCCAGGAAAACGGGTCGCCCAGAACGATCAGGCCGAAGACCGCGACCTGTATGGGTTCGGTTTTGATCCAGGCCGTGACGACAACGAAACCACGGTCGCGCATGGCGGCGAGCATCAGCGCAGTGGCGGCGATCTGAGTGGCCGCGCCCGCAGCGGCATAGGCAAAAAACCCTGCACTGAGCGCAGGCGGCGACACGCCGGTGCCCCAGAGCAGCCCGAGCAGGAATAACAGGGCAAACGGAAAGCCGTATAGAAACCTCACCTGGGTGGCCCCAAGGGTGCCCAGCGTGCGGGTCAGGCCGCTTTGAATAATGTTGCGCCCTGACTGCGCAGCGGCTGCCGCGATGGTGGCAGGGATCCATAGCCATGTGTAATCCATGGTCGGCAGTGTAGCCCCACGCTAAAATCAACGCCATGCGCACTGAACCCGAATTTCCTCTGTCCTATCTCGATCTGGAAGGCAGCCGCATCGCCTATGCCGATCTGGGAGACGGCCCGCCTTTGCTGTTGCTGCACGGCTCGCTGTGCGATTGCCGGTACTGGCATGCGCAGATCAAATCGCTTGCCACGCATTTTCGCGTGATTGCACCCTCGCTGAGGTTCTACTGGCCGGATCGATGGGATGGCAAGGGCAGCGGATTCTCTGCGGCTCAGCACACCGCCGATGCGCTGGCGCTGCTGGCGCGGCTAGGCATCACCGGGGCCCATGTGGTGGGCCATTCGCGCGGGGCCAAGGTGGCGCTGGGCATGGCGGTGAATCAACCCGCGGCGGTGCACACCCTGACGCTGGCCGACCCCGGCATTGCATTGCCGGGACAGATCGATCGACGCGGCAGCTTCCGAGAACAGGCCTGCGAACTGATTCGCGAGGGGCAACTGGACGAGGGGCTGTCGATCTTTATCGATGCGGTAAGCGGCGCAGGCACGTGGCCCCGCATGGTGCCATGGTTTCGCCAGATGGCGCGCGACAACGCGCGCACCTTGCTCGGACAGATTCACGAGAAGAGTGAACCCTTCGATGAGAGCCTGCTGCGCTCACTGAACCTGCCGGTGCTGATGATCGGGGGCGCACTGAGTCCGGCGCCCTACCCCGCCATCATCGATTACCTGGAACAGGTGCTGCCCGATACGCAGCGCGTGACCATTGCCGGGTCGTCGCACGGCATGAACATCGGCAACCCCCGCGTGTTCAACCAGGCAATCGTGTCGTTTCTGCTGGGCTGATCACGCCATTCGATGCCGGCGCCTCGCCTAGTATCTTCTGCATGATCAGCAGGTCCAGCCAGCGGTCGAATTTGCGACCTACCTGCGGCATCAACCCCGTTTCCACAAAACCGGCCTGCAGATGCAAGGCGCGAGACGCGTCGTTACTGGCGTCGATACACCCCACAATCACATGCCGCTCGTGACTGGCGGCATGTGCCACCAATGCGGCCAGCAGGCTGCGCCCGGCGCCCATTCCCTGCGCATGCGGCGCCACATACAGCGAGTGCTCGACGGTGTGCCGATAACCTTCGTGAGGCCGAAAATCGCCATAGCTGCCGAACCCGACGACCTGGCCGTCACGCTCGGCGACGATGACGGGCATGCCGCGTGCAATGCGATCCTGCATCCACGCGCCCCGTGCCTGAGCAGTCACGGGATTGAGCGTCCATATGGCAGTGGTGTGCACGATGGCCTGGTTGGTGATGTCGGTGATGACTTGAACATCGTCGGCAGTAGCGGGGCGTAAAGTAAGCATGGAAGGGCTCGCGAATGGATTCAAAATGACACTGCTCTGATATTCTGGGCACCGGCGACACGATGCCAGCGCGCCTGGCCAATCCGGCCAGGCATTTACACCTGCAAGGACAGCACGATGATCGAGATAGGGTCCACCCTGGTGACAGCGTTGCAGGAGGAGTTCTCCGACATCAACGACTGGGCCGAGGGCGTGAAGATTGTAGTGCGCTTGCTCGTGGCATCGGTATTGGGCGGGCTGATCGGCTATGAACGTGAACACAAGGGCAAGGCGGCAGGGCTGCGCACGCACATGCTGGTGGCCCTGGGCGCCGCACTTTTTGTTCTGGCGCCCGCGCTGAGCGGCATGGAGGTCGCAGACATGAGCCGGGTGCTGCAAGGCATTATCGCGGGAATCGGCTTCCTTGGCGCGGGCGCGATCATCAAATCGCGCGGCAGTGATGATGTGAAGGGACTGACCACCGCAGCGAGCATCTGGCTGACTGCGGC
>JBAZPE010000534.1:0-2741 GCA_041648375.1 Burkholderiaceae bacterium
CTTCGATTTCAAGCAGATCGCTGCGACCGATGTTGCAGCGGTGGTGCCCAAAGGCGCGGAAGTCATTTTGGAGACGCGTCTGCCCTATCTCAGCGCGGAGCAGCGCCGTGTCGTGCTCAAGACCACCGCCCTGCCATCAGGGTTTCCCGTCATGGATGATGCTGAAGGTTTCGGTCGCTTGAACCTGCTGGCCGCAGGCGATGGTTACGGCGCGTTCAACGGTGATGTCACGGTGACGATGGATGCCAATGCCGGCGGTTTCAACGCGCGCGACATCTGGCGCAACGACATCGCCGGTGTGGGGCGATTCACCAAGCAGGGCTCGGGGGAACTGAGCCTGGCCGGTGCCAATAGCTACACGGGTGGCACGCTGATCGAAGCCGGCGCCGTGCGCGCGGCATCGGCCAATGCGCTGGGGACTGGCGCGGTCTATATCAACGGTGGCAGCCTGGTCACAGACGCCAACGATGCCGTAAACGTCGCGTCGACCTACACGCAACTGGCGGCAGGTACGCTGCACGCACTTCTGGGGCAGAACGAGGCGGGTCAGTTGGCGGTGAGCAGCGATGCGGCACTGGCAGGCACTTTGACGGTCTCGTTCCGTGAAGACTTTGCGCCCTCGGCCGGACAGACGCTGACAGTGCTCAATGCGGGTGCCGTGCACGGCACGTTCTCCAATGTGGAGGTTGCGGGCTTTACGGCCACGCCGATTTACACCAGCGAAAGCGTGCAAGTGCGGCTGGACGCGGTGAAGTAAAGGCCGATCAGGGCCAGCCGGTTCGGAACGGTCACCAGGCGGGGTGCACTTTCCGAGCAGGCTCATCAGCGCTGCCATAGGAGAGCGATTTCTCCGAAGCCGTGTCCTAGACAACTGCACCGCCTCGCAGACGCCTGGTTTCGAGATCAAACGTCTCGCCGGTCGACGGTCGGCGGTCGGCGGTCGGCGGTCGGCGGTCGGCGGTCGGCGGTCTAAGGAACCACATACGCGATTAGATTTTCTCCCGGTTTTTCTGGCGCGATGACACATCAAAGGCCGTCATCCGTTCTGGTTGCATTTGGCCTTCAGGCCCAAGACCTCCTGTCTCGCTGCGGGGAGGACTTTCGCAGCCCTTTTCTTTGACAACATCCTGACCGAGATCTCTTGATTGCGATAAAAAAGGTCGGTCATCAATTCGATGATCTGACCTTTCGGTATCCGATGTATAGATGTCCAAAAAAAATCATCGACGGCTGCAATCCTAAGCTCTCTCTTCAGAATTACGCGGATCGGTACCCAAGCTACATGTACTGGCGCGCGGCCGCTTATCACTTGGCACAGCAGATCGGATGTGCACAAGTCGGAATGGAGTTTCAGCTTCTGCAGGGATTTCATGCCTTGAGCAAAAAGTCTCCGCGTAAGCCGATCTACAAGAGCGAACTAGGCTTTAGCATTGCGGCAGACGTGAGCGATCAACATTTGAGCAAATGGAGAAAATTCATATCGGGGAATCGCCATGGCCCGCTGCGTTCGATCGCGTGAAAACTGGTTCCTTCTAACCGCTTTCAGCGTAGGCGGAACGGAGATTCTCACGCTAGCAGTCATGATGGAGCAGCTCAAGCTAGACGATTCGGGCGTCATGTCCGCAATGGTCTACATATGCTCTTTGATTGGCGTCGCCCTTATGGGGCTTTTCGGAAGCACATTGTTGCGTGCCTTGACTGGCCGCTCGATCGGCATTGGCTCTGGAATGGGCTGCGCAGTGCTCTGCATAATCGCGATCAACGCTGGGGGGATCTGGGCTGGCCTGCTGTTGACTGGATTGATCTCGTTTCTTGGGGCGCTGAGTAGTCCAAACATCACCTCAACACTTTCACAAATATTAGGTGCTGATCGTGCGCGTGGGATGGCGAGATACCAGTCCTTTTCAGTAGCGATCGCGGTGGGATCACCAATGATCGGCGCGGTGATGATCTCGCTGGGTCTGACTCCTTGGGCATTGGTTCTTGCCAGCGTCATGCACCTCATTGCGGTCGCGCCATGGCTACGGATTACACCACCACTACACCTGCAGAAAGCCGAGTCGACCAGTTTTTGGCGCAATGCGTCAATAGGCTACCAGTGCATATTTAGCATCCGAGCTCTGGCGTTGATGACAGCGTCGCGACTTTTGAACAACCTTCTGTACGTAGGCCTACCGGTTTGCCTGCCGTTGATAATTGGCGCCATGCGGCTCACTGCAACTGAAGCCGCATGGACACAGGCATCCGGGATATCTGCACTGAGACTGGGTGCGCTTTGCAGCGGCATCGTGCTCGCTTTTGCACTAAGCAAAAAAGCGGCGCTCGCGCGCTTCTTGCCGATGCAGGCTGTTGCCTGCGGCCTGGTAGCAGTCGCCTTGCTGTGCGTTGCTCGCGACCCGATGATCGTCATCGCCGCCTGTGGGGCGGCGGGACTCGGGCAATTTGCATTTCGTCTTTCTGGAACGACCTTTGGCCCCGCGGTGACCCCGCCTCACCAGCTCGCCCACGTCATACTGGCAGGAGACACGATTGTTAGATTCTTCTCTGCAGCCTATGGAACAACGTTGGTCTCCATCGTTGCGGTTACAGGACAGCCGGCCCTGACCCTGCTGTGCATGGGCATACTCACATTACCCGCCCCTTGGCTCATGCGACCGGCGATCCGGGCATACAACCAGACGATGGAAAATCCTCCAATTTCCCCTGATGATCCGGCCCGTCCTACGCTGGCTGCGCGCAGC
>JBAZPE010000535.1:0-2737 GCA_041648375.1 Burkholderiaceae bacterium
CCGTCGGGTCTATTGCAGATGACACTCGAGATGCCCGCCTCTTTCAGCGCGGGGATATCTGTGGGAGCCAGCTGGTCGGTCACACGCAGGCAAGGTGAAAGCGATCGGAGATTCATGGCGAACCCTCTGTTGTGCGGAAGTGGTAGATGAGCCAGTGGAGGAGCATGCCGACGACCATTGCGGCCGCGAACACGAGCGCAAACGTTTGACCTGTCGCCAACAGTGCAACTGCAGGGCCTGGACACACGCCTGCGAGTCCCCAGCCGATACCGAACACGGCCGCGCCGATGACCAGGTGTCGATCGATCTGGCGCTGACGGGGGATGTGCAGCGCGGCAGCGAGCACAGGCGCATTGCGTGCGCGGACCCACCGATAGGCGATCGCTGACGGAATCAGGGCGCCGGCCATGACGAGGGCCAGTGACGGATCCCAGTTGCCTGCGACGTCGAGGAAGGCAAGCACGCGCGCGGGATTGGCCATGTCCGAGACGACCAGACCCAACCCGAACAGGGCACCAGACAGAAATGCCGCCAACCGGATCACGCTCCGTCTCCCATGATCATGCGCGCAACCGCCACGGTGGCCATGCCCATGAGCATGAACATGCCGGTGGCGACCAGGGAGCGCGGTGACAGTCTGGCCAGGCCGCAAACGCCGTGACCACTCGTACAGCCAGATCCGAGCCGCGTCCCGAAGCCGACCAGCAACCCGGCCAGGATGAGCAGCACCGGTGGGGAGCCTGCAGGAGAGGGCAGCGAAATGGGCTTGACGGCCAGCGCCACGCCCGACGACACCAGCAGCCCCGCCAGGAACAGGGCCGACAAGGCGCGGTCGCCCCCTCGCGACAGGCCAAGGGTGTTGGCAAGCAAACCGGAAACACCGGCAATGCGACCGGTCAGCGCCAGAAACCCACCCGCTGCCGTCCCGATCATCAGGCCGCCGATGAGTGGCCAGTACCACGCCAAGGAGGGCAGGGTCATAGCAGGTCCACCGGCAGCTTCAGGTAGCGCACCCCGTTGTCATCAGGCTCGGGCAGATGGCCCGCGCGCATGTTGACCTGAACCGAAGGCAGGATCAGGCGCGGCATGGGGAGCGTCGCATCGCGGCTCTCACGCATCTCCACGTACGTGGCCTCCGTCACGCCCTCATGCACATGGACATTTGCGGTTCGTTCCGCGCCTATGGTGGTTTCCCATGCGAAGCGATCCCGGCCCGTGGCTTTGTAATCGTGGCAGAGGAACACCCGGGTTTCATCCGGTAGAGCCAGTAGACGTTGGATCGAGCGATAGAGCTGGCGGGCCGAGCCTCCGGGGAAGTCGCAGCGGGCCGTGCCGTAGTCCGGCATGAACAGTGTGTCGCCAGCAAACACCGCATCCCCGATGACGTAGGCCATGCATGCAGGGGTGTGACCGGGCACGTGCAACGCCGTGGCCTGCAGGTTTCCAACGGTGAACTCCGCGCCATCGGTAAACAGATGGTCGAACTGGCTTCCGTCGCGCTTGAACTCCGTACCTGCGTTGAACACCTTGCCGAAGGTGTCCTGGACGATGGTGATGTGCTCGCCAATGGCAAGCTTTCCACCGACCTGCTGCTGCAGCCAGGGTGCGGCGGAAAGATGATCGGCGTGCGCATGCGTCTCCAGCAGCCATTGCACCTGGAGGCCTTCGTCACGAATGTACTGGACCAGCGCTGCGGCCGAGCCGGTCGAGGTGCGTCCAGAGGCCATATCGAAATCAAGAACCGAGTCGATGATGGCGCACGCTGGAGAACGGGGATCACGAACCACATGACTGGCCGTGAACGTGGCGGGATCGAAGAACGTCTTGATGCAGGGCGAAGGCGTGTCGCCTTCTCGCGCCCTGCGTACGATGTCCTGAGCCCTCTCCAATGCAGAATCGATGATGACAGGCGTATTCACGGCATGCTCCCGGCGGTCGGATTGTGGATATTACTTCATAGTTACCTAAACTATGCAACTATTGGCGTGTACCCGTGGTACGGTTCAGCTGCCGTGCGGATTAACGGGTACGCTCTAGCTCTCCTGTCCGGTGCCTCCGCTCTTGAACGACCGTCTTACCGCAACCAACCTGGCCGACATGAAGGAACGGGTGCCTGACGTGGCAGAGTTGCTGCGCTTCATGGCCACGCCGTCGCGTCTGCTCTTGCTCTGCCAACTGTCTCAAGGGGAATCGACCGTGGGTGCCCTCGAGGAGGCGACCGGCATCCGACAGCCGGCCCTTTCCCAGCAGCTTGCCGAGCTGCGCCAGCGGCGTCTGGTTACGACCCGGCGAGAGTCACGTTCAGTTTTCTATCGCATCGATGACAGCCGCGTTGAGGCGATGCTGGTTGCCCTGCATGGAATCTTCTGCGTGGATCAGCCCGACGAGCGGCCATGAGCACGTCTGCCCCGCCGTACGCTGACAGCCACCACGCTGACGATCGCCCCAACTGACGCCAGCAGCACATCCTTGTGTGCATCCCATACGTCGCCCTGGATGCCGAGATACGCCATCCCAAGATCCTGATCGACCACCAGTGCCGCGCCCCATTCGATGAGTTCATAGGCAGCGGATGTGGCGATGATGAACTGAACGGCAATCAGGTTCAGCGTCAACTCACCGGCAACCATGTGCCTCGCATAGAGCTCCTTTGCCGCAGGCACGACCAATGCGCCGTAGGCAAAGTGGACGAGCCTGTCGAAATGGTTGCGATTCCAGTGAAACACATCGGAAATTG
>JBAZPE010000536.1:0-2735 GCA_041648375.1 Burkholderiaceae bacterium
GTGGCTAGGCGCGCATGACGCGCAACCCGTTGGCGATGACGAGCAGACTGGCACCTACGTCTGCAAACACCGCCATCCACATGCTCCCCAGACCTGCAACGGTGAGCACCAGAAACACCAGCTTGATGCCGAGCGCCATCGTGATGTTCTGCACCAGGATGCGATGCGTTTTGCGCGATAAGGCAATGAAGGCCGGCACATTGCGCAAATCGTCATTCATCAGGGCGACATCGGCAGTATCAATGGCGCTATCGGTGCCCATGGCGCCCATGGCAAAGCCGATATCGGCCCGTGCAAGCGCCGGCGCGTCGTTGATGCCATCACCCACCATGGCCACCCGGCCCCCGCCTGCCAGCCTGGCAATGGCATCGAGCTTGTCCTGCGGCAGTTGGCTGCCGCGGTAGGATCGCACGCCAGCCTGGGCAGCGATCGCCGCTGCCGTATGCGGGTTGTCACCGGTCAGCATCAAGGTGTCCACACCCATGGCGTGCAAGGCATCAATCGCCTCGCGGCTTTCCGGCTTGAGGGTATCGGCCACGGCATACAAAGCCAGCACGCGATCGGCCGTCATGAAAAGCACGACCGTCTTACCGCCCTGCTCCAGCGCGTCGAGCTGATCGATCGCCTCGCCCTGCGTGTGTCCCATGGCAACCGCCATACGACGATTGCCCAGCGCATACACCACGCCATCGATGCGGGCGCGCACACCCTCGCCTGCCACGGCATGAACATCACGCACGTCGTAGGCGCTGATGTCGATGTTCGGCGCCGCCTGGGCAATGGCGCGCGACACAGGATGGTCCGACGCACTGGCCAGGCTCACGGCGCGCGCGTGGGTATCGATCGGGCTGCCAGCGAGCTGCACACTGTCGGTCTGCTCGGCGCGACCGGTCGTCAGCGTGCCGGTCTTGTCCAGTGCGACTACCCGCAGCAGGCGCCCCATTTCCAGGTACACCCCACCCTTGATCAGAATGCCCAGGCGCGCGGCGCGCGTCAGGCCGCTGACGACGGTCACCGGGGTGGAGATCACCAGAGCGCAGGGGCACGCAATGACCAGCAACACGAGGGCCTTGTACACCCACGGCATCCAGGCCTGCCCCAGCAGCAGCGGCGGCAACACGGCCACCACCAGCGCGATGAGCATGACAGCAGGCGTATAGAGGCGTGCAAACTTGTCGACGAAGCGCTGCGTGGGCGCGCGCACGCTCTGCGCCTGCTCCACCGTCTTGATGATGCGCGCCAACGTGCTCTGCCCCGCCAGGGCCGTCACGCGGTATTGCAACGTACCCATGCCGTTGATGGTACCGGCGTAGACCGGCGTGCCGGGCAGTTTGTCTGCCGGCATGCTTTCACCGGTAATGGGAGCCTGATTGACTGCGGACTGACCGGCGGTCACGATGCCGTCCAGGCCGATGCGCTCACCAGGCTTGACCTCGATCACCGCGTCGATCGAGACGTCGGCCACGCTGACCACCGCCCAACTGCCATCCGGTTCTCGGCGCGTGACCTGGTCGGGTGCCAGTTGCATCAGCCCGGAAATAGCACTGCGCGCACGATCCAGACTGCGCGCCTCGATGACCTCGGCCAGGGTGAACAGCACCATGACCATGGCCGCTTCGGACCACTGCCCCAATACCAGCGCACCGGTCACGGCCACGCTCATCAGGGCGTTGATATTGAAGATGCCATGACGCAACGCGATCCAGCCTTTCTTGTAGGTGCTCAAACCACACAGGGCAATGGCCAGCAAGGCCAGCGTCGCGCTCGACCAGGTGGGCTGGCCGAACCAGTGCAGGGCTTCGGAAGCGGCCGCAGCCAGCCCGCCCACCGCCAGCGGCCACCATGGCCGCGCGGGCTCGCTCATGTCGACAGACGGTTCGTCTTCTTGGCGTACTTCGGGGGTATAGCCCAACTTACGAATGGATTGCACCACCTCATCCAGTGCGCCATCGTCGTGCGCGACGACCAGCGTGCGCTGCATCAGATCGAAGCGCATGCCGCGCACACGAGGCAACTTGCCCAACGCCCCGCGCAACAGCGCCTCTTCCGTCGGGCAATCCATCTGCATGATGCGCAACGCCGTCACACGATCACTCTCGGGCAGTTCGGAGGCATCCTGATGCGGCGCAGCCGCGTGATCATGGGAGCAGCCGTGATCGTGGATGCGGTCGTGATCGTGCGGCTGATCGTGGTCGTGGTCGTGATCGTGGATGCGGTCGTGACCATGCTCATGAGCAGTCTCATGGGCGTGATCGTGTCGGGGTGAAGTTGCCATGTTCGCGATTCCGGGTGATGATGGCGCTAGTTCACACCCTGTAGCCGCTACAAGGTCAAGCTTTGTTTTAGGAGGCGCTCAAATGAAAATAGGTGAACTCGCGCGTATGACGCACAGCACGCCTGAAACGGTGCGCTATTACGAGAAGGAAGGCCTGCTTGCACAGCCAGCCCGCACTGACGGCAACTATCGTAACTATGGCCCGGAACACGTCGAGCGGTTACGTTTTATCCGAAACTGTCGCGCGCTGGATATGACGCATGAAGAGATTCGTGTGCTGTTGCAAGCCATGGATGCGCCTGATGCCGGGTGTGCCAGCGCCAACGCCATGGTGGACGAGCACATCGGGCACATCGACGCCAGGATATCGGAATTGCAGTCGCTGAAAGCGCAACTCACCACGTTACGTGCGCGCTGCTCAGGCGATGGCACCGGCGATTGCGGCATCCTCACCGGGCTG
>JBAZPE010000537.1:0-2725 GCA_041648375.1 Burkholderiaceae bacterium
CGAGCTCGTTGCCGCGTCATCAGGCCCGACTGACATCCATCAAGCCCGCGGCATTGCCGTCGACCGACGAAGGTGAGGCACATGCCGGCAAAACCGTCTGATCAGAAGTCCGGCCTGTGGGGCTGGCTCACGCGTCATTGGAAGATGATTCGTCGTGTGTTGATGTTTATCTTCGTCGCAGCGGTCATCGTGCTGCTGGTGACGCTGGCACGCGAAGTCGAGTGGGACGAAGTGCTGGCCGCGATGAAGCAAACCAAGCCTATGGTGCTCGCCATGGCGATCGGGTTGACCTGTGCAAGTTATCTGATCTACAGCACTTACGATCTGCTGGGGCGTATCTACGCCAAACATGACCTGTCGAACTGGCGGGTCATGCTGATCTGCGCGATCAGCTATGCCTTCAACCTCAGCCTGGGTTCGTTTGTCGGCGGGATGGGGTTTCGCTATCGCCTGTATTCCAGGCATGGCCTTTCCGCCGCCAAGACCACGCGCATTCTGGGCCTGAGCCTGGCGACGAACTGGATGGGGTATTTCCTGCTGGGCGGCGCGCTCTTTGCCAGCGGCAAGGTCACCATGCCGAAGGGCTGGGAAGTAGGCACCGGCGCACTGCAACTCATTGGCGTGGGGCTGATGATTATCGCGCTGGGCTATCTGGCCGCGTGCGCCTTTTCGCCGCGTCGCGACTGGGACATCAAGGGTCACAAGATTTCTCTGCCCTCGGGTCGGCTGGCTGCGGTAACGCTGGTGCTGGGCGTGTCATCGTGGCTGGTGATCGGGGGCATCATCTGGGTGCTGCTGGAGCAGAAAGTCGACTTTTTCCTGGTGTTGGGTGTGTTCATGCTCAGTGGCATTGCCGGCGCCTTTGCACACATTCCAGGTGGCCTGGGCGTGATCGAAGCCGTATTCGTCGCGATGCTGTCATCGAAAATGCCGACCAGCCAGATTCTGGGCGCGCTGGTGGTCTACCGGGCAGTGTATTACCTGGCGCCATTGGCTATTGCCACGGTCGCTTACATCGGGCTTGAGGCGTCGCTGAAGAAATCCGGGAAGGGAGGCGCGACAAGTGAAGAAAAAGACGAGGCCTTGGCGTCGTCATAGGGCAGGGCTATTAGAATGGCTGATCTGCCGTTCGAAGGAAGCCCATGTCCAGCCCTACTGCCCGTCTATCCCGCCTGCGCGCGGCCATGTCCGCGCATGAACTCGCCGCATATGTTGTGGTCTCAGCCGATCCTCATCTGTCCGAATACCTGCCGCAACGCTGGCGCACCCGCCAGTGGTTGAGCGGTTTTACGGGCTCGGTGGGCACTGCCGTGGTAACGGCCAGCGAAGCCTGCCTGTGGGTCGATTCTCGCTACTGGGAGCAGGCCGAAGCCGAGCTGGCCAGCTCTGGCATCGCACTCATGCGGGCCGGCGCCGAGGGTGTGCCCGAGCCGGGTGACTGGCTGGCGCAGTCGCTGGCCCCAGGTGTGCGCGTCGGGATCGATGGTCAGGTGCTGGGTCTGGCGGCGGGACGTCGCCTGGAGCAGCCCTTGCTCGACGCTGGCATGGTGTTGCACACCGACGCCGACCTGTTTGATCAAGTGTGGGAGGACCGCCCGGGTCTGCCGACAGAAGCAGTCTATGAACACGATCCTGCCTGCACGCCACGCCTGCGTGCCGAGAAACTGCAGGCGGTTCGTCAGGCCATGGCAGAACACAACGCCCAGGTGCATGTCATTTCGTCGCTGGACGATATCGCCTGGCTGACGAATCTGCGCGGCAGCGATGTCGACTACAACCCTGTGTTTCTGGCCCATGCGTTACTCGACAGCCGATCGCTGCGTCTGTTTGTCGTACCCGGCAAGATTGATGAGGCCCTGGCCGGTCGGCTGGCGCAGGATGGCATGGAGGTATGCGATTACGCCGGCTTTGCTGCCGCCCTGGCGGCAATCGAGCCGGGTCAACGCGTGTTGCTCGATCCGGCGCGGGTCACGCGCGGCGTCATCGCCGCGTTGCGCGAAGACGTGGTGCGCGTCGAGGCGATCAACCCGTCCACCTTGCTGAAGTCGTGCAAGACGCAAGCGGAGCTTGCGCATGTGCGGCGCGCCATGGAGCACGACGGTGCAGCCCTATGCGAGTTTCTGCACTGGTTCGACACCCGGGACGCTTCCGAGCCCATCACGGAAGTGACCATCGACGAAAAGCTGACCGCCAGAAGGCAGATGCGCCCGGGTTTCGTGTCACTCAGCTTTCCCACGATTGCCGGTTTCAACGGCAACGGCGCCATGCCCCATTACCGTGCCACCCAACAGGCGCACAGCACCATCGAAGGCGATGGCCTGCTGCTGATCGATTCTGGCGCGCAGTATGTGGGGGGCACCACCGACATTACGCGGGTGCTGCCCGTCGGCACGCCGAGCCCGGATCAAAAGCGTGACTTCACGCTGGTGCTCAAGGGCATGATCAATCTGTCGCTGGCGCATTTCCCGGTCGGGCTGCCGTCGCCCATGCTCGATGTGCTGGCGCGTGCGCCCATCTGGGCCGGTGGCGCCGAATATGGTCATGGCACGGGGCACGGCGTGGGTTACTTTCTGAATGTGCACGAGGGGCCGCAGGTCATTTCCTGGCGTGCTATTCCCTTGCCGCACATGGCCATGCGCGCGGGCATGATCACCTCCAATGAGCCGGGCATCTACCGCGCGGGGCAGTGGGGGGTGAGAATCGAAAACCTGGTGGCCAAGGGGGG
>JBAZPE010000538.1:0-2721 GCA_041648375.1 Burkholderiaceae bacterium
AGCGTCCACCTTGGGAAACCAGTTATCGTTGAAAATCGTGCCGGGGCTGGTGGCGTCATCGGTACCGGTTACGCGGCCAAGTCGCCGGCAGATGGCTACACCTTGCTGGTGGGCACCCAAGGGCAGGTCATGCAACCGTTGCTCTACAAGAAACTGTCGTTCGATAGCAATACGGACTTGGTCACGGTGGCGACGTTTGCATCGGTGCCGAACGTGCTCGCGGTTTCGCACAATACGCCTGCTTCTAACATGGCCGAGTTCGTGGCCTATGCAAAAGGTCATCCGGGCGCCATCAATATGGGCTCGGCGGGGATCGGGTCAATCAATCACCTAGTGGGTGAAATTTTTCAGAACCGAGCCAACGTTCAGCTGACTCATATCCCGTACAAGGGGGCGGCACCGGCGACCACCGATCTGCAGGCAGGCCAGGTCAATGCGCTTTTTGTGAACCTGCCCAACGTGCTGCCATTGGTTATCGCAGGCAAGATTCGCTTGCTGGGCGTGGCGTCAGACCAGCGGGTGTCTGTGATCCCGGATGTGCCGACCTTCGCGGAGGGCGGCGTCGATAACGTGGTGCTGGACTCGTGGTACGGCATCATGGCACCGACCGGAACGCCCCGCGCGGTCCTGGAAAAAATTCAGGACAGCGTCATCGCAATCACCAAGGAAGAAGCGTTTGTGGCAGCCCTGGCGAAACAAGGTGCGGTGCCGCTTGCCAGTGATCTGGACGCGTCCGCCAAGATCATGGCAGATGAGCTAAAGCTGTGGGCCCCTGTCATCGAAAAGGCCAATATCCAGATGGACTGACTCAACCCGCGCATTTGCGCGCAGCACCAGGCACTGCGCATGCTCAAGCTCTTCGCATCCGAGTTGCGACCTGCCTACCATGCCCTCTAGCGCCTCC
Organism: Burkholderiaceae bacterium; assembly: GCA_041648375.1. Taxonomy (GTDB): domain Bacteria; phylum Pseudomonadota; class Gammaproteobacteria; order Burkholderiales; family Burkholderiaceae_B; genus Schauerella. The sequence continues at coordinate 905 of JBAZPE010000538.1, forward strand.
GTCTTGAAGAAATCCGCTCCAGTCGCCCGCATCGGCTGCGCGGGGTGGTCGCTGTCAAGCAAGGTCTCCGATCGTTTTCCGCAGTCTGGCACGCACTTGGAACGTTATGCCCAGGTGTTTTCCTGCGTCGAGATCAATTCGTCCTTTTATCGCTCGCATCAGGCAAAGACTTACGCGCGCTGGGCAGCCAGCGTGCCGGCGACATTCCGGTTCAGCGTGAAAGTGCCACGCACCATTACGCACGATTGCCGACTCGAGGGTTTCGAGGCACTGCTGGATGTGTTCATAGAGCAGATTGCCCATCTGGGCGATAAGTTAAGTTATCTGCTCATCCAGCTGCCGCCGAGCCTGCGCTGGGATGCCGCATTGGTGGCGCGATTCTTGGAAGGGGTGCACGCTCGCATTCCGGTGCCGCTTGCGCTGGAGGCTCGTCACGAGAGTTGGTTTTGCGAGGAGGCGGACGCGGTGTTGCGTCTGGCAAAGGCGTCGCGGGTGTGCGCGCACCCGGCGGCAATCCTGGAAGGTGTCGCCAACGGCGTCCTTGACGAAGACATGCCACGCTACTGGCGCTTGCATGGCGCACCCAAAATCTATTACTCAGCCTACGATGATGCGTTTCTCGCTGATGTCGCCAGGCGCATGCTACTCACCCTGCAGGATGGTGCCGACGCTTGGTGCATTCTGGACAACACTGCAGCGGGCGAGGCTATTCCGAACGCCTTGTCGCTGAAGCGGATGGTGAAGACTCAACTGTCCCAATCAAGAGAGAATATGTTCGACGTACCATGATCGTGAATCGATCGTTTCGTCAGTTCATCGCATCCGCATTGACACGAAAGGAGTGGGTAAACAGCGTCAAGCACGGCAACGGCGTGATCTGCATTAAACGGTCACTGATCGCTTTCAATCTTATCCAGCAGCTTACGCCGAACATAACTGGTCAGGTGGCTGCGATCGTCGCGTTCGAATAGGCCGATACTTCTGAAGGCCTCAGGATCATTCAGGGGAATGATCCGCAGCCCACGGTCTGCCAGCCAGGTTGCACCGCGAGATAGCGGAAGAATCGACACGCCGATATCCTGTTGAACCATGTCCACGATCGTGCGCAGGGTATTCATCTCAAGGTACTCCGAGATCTGCAGGCCGTTGCGCTTCAGGCAGCGTTCGACCAGTGACCCGGTGTGCGTGCTGCGCGTGATTCGAAAAAACAGACGGGAACTGATGAGCGTTTGAATATCGACCTTGCGTGCATTTTCGCTGGTGATCATTACCAGGGGCTCCCGATAGAGCGGAGTCCACTGCACGCCTGCGGGGCATTTGTGCGAATTCTTCACTGAGACTGCGGCATCAAGTTCGCCCTCGCGAACCCGAATGGAAAGGTCGCCTGCATAACTGATGCAGGGATTGATCTTGAGTTTTGGATGGGCGTGGCGCATGTCCAGCACCGCTTCGGCAAGCAGCGCCATGCATGAGGAGATGGCGCCGACCGTAATCGACCCGACCAGTTCCTGGTCGACGGACGGGCTGTCGAGCATGCTCTGGTAGCAGGCGATGAGCTGTTGGGCCCGGGGCAGGAGATCGTGGCCGCGCGCGTTCAACGCAACGACGTTACCTGTGCGGTCAAAGATGGTGTATCCCAGATCCTGCTCGAGCGATTTCATCTGCAGGCTGACCGCAGCCGGCGTGAGTGCTGCGCGCTCGGACGCCGCCGCAAATGATCCCGTGCGGGCGACTTCCACGAACGTTTTAAATACTCGGATGGAGCTCATGGCCGTTTGCCCTCGAACGCAAGCATAAGTAGTTTCCCTGACCGCGCA
>JBAZPE010000539.1:0-2717 GCA_041648375.1 Burkholderiaceae bacterium
TGGACTGACCAAGGATGCCAATGGAGTCACTGCCGGTCGTGCTGATGGTGCCGCCGGATCGACCGCTCGAATCACCCGTGGCGATGGCCACAATACCCCCTGCGCCGCCCACACCTGCATTTTCCTGCGTGAAGTCGACGATCCCGCTGCTGGTCTGCACGGCACCGCCCGCACCGCCGTAGCTTCGCCCGGCAATGCCGTGAGACTGCACGCCACCGGTCGTGATGCTGGCCGTGTCGTACATGTTGATTTGCACCGCACCGCCTGCGCCGCCCGCTGCGCCATCGGTGTCTTCGCGACCGCTGCCACCCGCCCCGCCCACGCTCACCACGCTCACGCCGGGCAGATAGTCGCCTGTGGTGAGCACCGACGACCCACTGTTCATGGTGACCGTGGCGCTGTTGGAGGTTGACGTCACGCCGCCCGTGCCGCCACGTCTACCCGAAGTGTTGGTGGTGGTCTGTGGCCCTGCCCCGCCATTTCCCCCACGGCCTACCACCACGATGCCGCCCGAAAGCGCAGCCAGACTGCTGGGCGCCGTCACGCCGGTGGCGGTGACGACGATCGGGCCGCTGTTGACGACCGTCAGCGCGCCATATCCACCGCCCGAGCCGCCGTCGTCGCTACCGTCGCTGGAGGTCAGGCCGTTACCGCCCTGGCTGAGCACATACGCCCCTCGCACGCCATTGGTGAATGCAGTTCCTTGCACATTGACTGTGATCGCCCCGCTGTTGGTGATGCCAACGGGCGTGGCGGGATTCAATGCACCAGCCGAGCCACCAGACCCGTTGGCCTGGCCGCCGCTGCCACCGATCACTTCGGCGCCCACGCCCCACGCGTGCTGTGTGGCGGCAGTATCTTTGACCTGCACGTCAACCGTGTTGCTGATCGTGACGACATCGGTGTTGCCCCCGTCGCCCCCGTTCTGGTCGCCCGAACCCGCCTTGTCTTCATTGCCTCCGATGCCGCCAATCGAGGCACCATAAATACCCACACCGCCAAAGGGCAGGCGCGACACGGTTACATCTGCCAGATTGCCGAGGGTGACGCGACCGCCGTCGCCCCCTCGCCCGCCGTTGCCCCCGCCAATCACGGTGCTTGTCGCATTGGCTCCGTTGCCGCCCACTGATGCCGCGTACAGCCCATACTGGGTGCCGGCATCATCCCAAATGCCCGGTGCGGTGCCGGCCGCTCCGGTTGCAGGCTGCCCCGACACCGTGACCACGCCGCTATTGGTAATGGCGATCGTGCCGCCGTTGCCGCCACCGGTCGCGTTATTAGAGGTATCGCTGGACCCGAAGCCACCTTTGAGCCGGACAAAAATACCGGCCGGGGGATTCGAGCCTAGCGTTGCGCCATTGTTAATGACAGCGTAGCTGCCACCAAAACTTCCTGGATTGGTTTTTATGCCTGTGTTTCCGACAAAATCAATGTTGACTGCTGCACCGTTGCCGCCCTGATCAGCCTGGATCGTGCACGTGGTGGTGGTCGTGGAAGAATTGGCTGGCGGGCAGTTCACGGCAGCCATGCCAGGCTGCGCCAGGATCAACGCGATGGCCGTAAATGAAAAGGACGAGAGTCGGTGAGCGTAATGGCCCGAAGGCGACGACGAATGGCTGAGTGCTTGGGACACAGACCGGCGCAATGCCAGGTTCGTCGAGGTCTTCATGTGCAATCCTTGTCATGGCGCCAGCAATGGGCGCGCTCGGTTTCAGTAGCCGCTATGCCGACGGATTCTGACACTGAATGTAAGAAAATCGCCAAGAATTAGACGAATCGTGCATTTCCCACGACGAAACGAAAGCGGAGTGTTGGAATCCGATCAGGTTGCCCTCCGAGTTTCCGACGTATGCTATGCGCCAAAACCAGCTTGCTCACACTGATTAGCCGGAATTGACATGCCGCAATTCTTGATCGAAGAAAAAATGGCGCGACGCGAGTTCTGGCGCGCGCAAGCCGTGGGCTGGACCCTGCTCGGCCTATTCGGTTTCTGTATTCGACTCGCCGTTTTCAAGAGCGTGCCGGTAGCCGTCGTATGCACGCTGGTAGTGGACACAGTCGGTTTTCTCATGACCAGCCTTCTGGCCCAACAACCGTTCGCACGCAACCCTTCGGCAAACAGGCTTCGCTCACTTGGTCTCGCAGCGTTCTGGTGTGTGCTCATCGCAGCACTCATGGCACTCCTGGCGTATCAGTTGCGCGCGATCGTGAGCACGGCTCAAGAGCCGGCGATCCAGGGTAATGAATATGTGATCGGCTTCATTTACTACGTCAGCATTATCACGGCATGGACCCTGGCTTTCCTGGGTGTGCGTGCGGAGTCCGAAGCGCGTGCGCAACGCATGCAGGCCATGGCAGCGCAAACCCGAGCCCTCAGATTGGAGGTCGAGAGTCTGCACATCCAGATCGAGCCCCACTTTCTATTCAACGCGCTCAACACGATCGTGGCGGAGATCGGTGACCGGCCTGCCATTGCAGAAGAAATGACGCGACAGCTTGCCGCCTATTTGCGCTACTCACTGCAGAATCGAGAACACGCAGGCGCCGTGGCTGACGAGCTCGAGGCCGTCCGCATGTACTTCCGGATTCAGGCGCTGCGTTTCGACGAACGATTCATCTATCACTGCACCGCCGACCCTGCCGCTTTATCGGCGAGCATTCCTCATATGGCCATACAGTGCCTGGTTGAAAATGCGATCAAGCACGGCTTGCTCGCG
>JBAZPE010000540.1:0-2716 GCA_041648375.1 Burkholderiaceae bacterium
TCATGCGGCGGGCCTGCGCAGTCGAATCGGGCCGCCCTCGAGTTCATCTCGCGCAAGCACGGCGCTGCCGCGTGTGATCCGCAGTCGATCCGCATCCTGCAAATCAGCCGCCACGTCGCGTACGCGAGGCATCAGTGCGCGCCAGGCGGCTTCATCATCCTCCAGCGCCCGCGCCACTTCGGAAGGGCAGATCGACGCGGCGTGCGCGCGTTCGCCCAGCAGCTGCAAGATGGTCTGCGCGATGCGGGTGTCGGTGTGCATGACGTTTGGCATCACGCAAGCGACGGCAGGATCGCCGCCATGCCGATGCGCAAGGGCAGGGCCGTCGTCGTGCATGTTGCCCGACGGCCAGGGCCTGCGAGATAAAAAGTGCGGCACATGGAAAGTGTTCCCGACAAGAGTTGGCGCATAGCGGCCCGGGTGCCTGGGCACTGACGGCGGCTGAGCGGGATGACGCTTGAACGCAAGCACCGTTCCCATCTGCACGTGATGACCGCGGCGCTCCCCCGCGCATCAGCCTGACGGCACGGCATTCATCGCGAACGCGCGTGCAGGGGAACGGCGATGATGTCCCTGCTCACGCATCCAGCGCTGCTCGTACACCTGCGGCAAGCGCATCCAGAGAGAAAGGCTTGCCGATCAGGTGCACGCCCACGTCCAGCACGCCGTTGTGCACAATCGCGTTGCGGGTGTAGCCGGTCGTGAACAGTATTCTCAGTTCGGGTCGGCGCTTCAACGCCTCATCAGCCAGCCTGCGACCGTTCATCTCGGGCATTACGACATCGGTGAACATGAGATTGATTTCCGGGTGCCTGTCCAGCAGTTGCAGAGCTGCCGTGCCGCTGTCTGCTTCCAGCACGCTGTAACCCAGTTCGGTCAGCGCGTCGACGGAAAAGCGGCGCACGGCTGGCTCGTCCTCCACGACCAGAATGACTTCCCGGTAGTCACCCATCGCGATATCGTGGCCGACATGCTGGGGCGCGGGCTCATCCTTCCTGCCGATCAGCCGGGGCAGGTACACCTTCACCGACGTCCCCTGACCCTCTTCGGAATAGATTTTGACGTGTCCGCCGGATTGCTTGACGAAGCCATACACCTGGCTCAGTCCCAGACCGGTCCCCTGGCCAACTTTCTTGGTTGTGAAGAACGGGTCGAATGCCTGGGCCATCACCGCTTCCGACATGCCTGTTCCAGTATCGGTGACCGCGATCATCACGTACTGCCCGGGCGAAATACCCAGATTCTCTGCCGCATAGCGTTCGTCCACGAAGCAATTCGCGGTTTCGATGGTCAGCCGCCCGGTCACACCCATCGCGTCCCGTCCATTGACTGCCAGGTTCACGATCACGTTCTCGAGTTGGTTCGGATCGGCGTGGGTGCGCCACAGGCCAGCAGCCTGAACCGTCTCCAATTTAATGCCGCCCAGTGTGTGGCCCAGCAGCTCGGACATGCCTGCGACCAGCTTATTGGCATCGACCACCTCGGGGCGCAAGGGTTGCTGGCGCGAAAACGCCAGCAGGCGCTGGGTCAACTGCGCGGCACGTTTCGCGCCCTCGCGGGCGGCGTCGACATAGCGTCGCGCCTTGGGATCTTCGGTTGCGAATCGGCGTCCCAGCAATTCCAGCGAGCCCATCACCACCGCAAGCATATTGTTGAAATCGTGCGCGATACCGCCGGTAAGTTGGCCCACCGCCTCCATCTTCTGCGCCTGGCGCAAGGCATTTTCCACGCGCAGGCGTTCGGTGACCTCCTGGGTCACCCGTTGTTCCAGCGAGTCGTTCAATTCGCGCAAGGCCACTTCGGCCTGGCGGCGCTCGGACACGTCCTTGAACAGCACGGCCACATGGCGCCGTTCGGGTGGTTCGATGCGAAAGGCGGCCAGCTCCAGGAACCGTCCGGTACGCACGAGTTCGCGTTCGAAGCGTATCGGCTTGCCCGTGAGCAAGACGTCGCGATAAATCTCGACCCAGGCGTCAGCCTCGTCCGGCACCATCTCGCGCACACGCTGGCCCACGATGTCGGGAATGCCGGCGTTGGCCGTATAGGCCGGGTTGGCCACGATATGAACGTAATCGCTCAACGGGCCATGGGGGCCGTCGAAGAACTCGATGATGCAAAACCCCTCGTCCATGGTTTCGAACAAGGCCTGGAACTGTCGTTCGCTTTCACGCTGCGACACTTCGCTTTGTGCCAGGCGATGGCGGGTCTTCACCGATTCAGTGGTGTCCCACACCGTGCACAGCAGGCCCTGGATGCTGTCATCATCGTCACGCACCGGCGAGTACGAGAACGAGAACCAACGCTGCTGGGGCGTGCCTTGTGGATCGTTCACCATCAGCGGAAAGTCGGCCCGATACAGCCCCTTTCCTGCCAGCGTTTCAGCCACCAGCGGGGCAACGTCATCCCATATTTCTGCCCACACCTGGCTCAACGGCGCGCCGTGGGCAGCGGGGTGCTTGTGCGCCAGAATGGGCGCATACGCGTCGTTGTAATACATGATCAGATCCGGTCCCCACGCCAGCCACATAGGCACCGTGGAGTCTCGCATCAGGGAAACAGCCGTTTTCAGGGCCCGTGAATGACCGTCCGGGTTGCGCGCGGCCTGCATCTGGGGGGCGTTCATGGTGGCGCTGACCTTTATGTCGCGGATCTGCCGATGCAGATTAGGATTGTCGGGGCGTGAGCCCATGAGGGTGACGAAGTTTAACGGCTGTAG
>JBAZPE010000541.1:0-2713 GCA_041648375.1 Burkholderiaceae bacterium
GGCCGCTTCAGCGGCTTGAGCGGCATCGGCTGCCTTGCTCACTTCAGCGGCTTGGGCTGCATCGGCTGCCTTGCTTGCGTCAGCCGCCTTGGCTGCCTCGGCGGCTTTGGCCGAGGCCGACGCGGTGGCAATCGCCTGAGTGACCGTGGTGGCAAGGTCGGCGGTGGCGACAGCGGTGGTCACGTCGGGGGCCAGTGTCTGCACCTCTTGCGTACGCTGAACGACTGCCTTCAACTCCCTTAGGGTTCGCGCAACGTTGATGCCTTTGATCGCGCCATCACGCAGTTTGCCCGAGACCGTTCCGTTCAGGCCCCTGCGCAGTGCGTAGCTGTTCGCACCAGCCGTTTTCAGATCCAGCATCACGTCGCCGCGCCCACTGAGCACGCTGGCACCGGACGCATCGGCCAGCATGGGCTCGATGGAGATACCGGCCAGGGAGAGCTTTGCCGATGTCAGGTTGTTCTTGGACGCATCCACTGATAGATCACCACTCAACTTGCCCTCATACAGGTTGGCCATCAATCCAGTCAGATCAAGCTTGCCCCGATCGAGGTTCACATTGGCAGAGACGTCCTGCGCCTTGATGTTGCGCATGACCAGTCGGCCAATTTTCAAGGTGCCCGATGCACTGGGCCCCACGAGTGCCGACAGATTGATCGTGCCCTGCGCCACTGCGGCGGCTGCCGGCGCGGCGGGGGTTGCAGACGCACCTTCTTTCGGCGCCTCGCCGGTTTGCGCGGGTTTGGCCGAAGGCGGTGGTGCCAGCTTGTCCAGATCGAGAATATCCACGGCCAGCGTGAAGGCCACCTTGGGTGCCTCGCTCAAGCGGGTCACGTTGGTGGACAGATCGAATTTGCCGCCTTCGAGCACGGCATTGATATTGGCCGTGGCCTGATCGAGACTGAGATCGGCCCCCAGACTGCCGATGATGGGAATCTGCAGGCTGCCTTTTGGCAAGCCGGGATCGGTAATGGCCACATCCCCTCGCAACGCCGACATCGCGATGCTGCGCTTGACCAGGTCTAGACTGATTGGCGTGGACGCAGAGGCCTTGACGAGCCGATCGCCAGCCTTCACCGAACCGTCGAGCTTGGCTTCACCGATATCCAGTTCAGTGGCATTGCCACTGATGCCGGCCAATGAGAAGCGCGTATCCAGTGTGTTCTCACCGGTCAGGCGCAACCTGCCGGTCAGAGCCTGACCCTTGGCGGAGTCCGGCGAGATATTGAGTGCGGGTGCATCCAGTGCAAGCTCGAACGGCCCATCAGTCATGGCGCCGGTCGCACGCACGGTCAGTTTCTCCAGCAGCAACTCGCTTTTGTTCGGATGGGCAGAAAGCCTGGGCACCACCACACTGACATCGAGGCCGCTGACCGGCATGCTTGGATGCGTGACAGCACCTTGCAGCAGGACCTCGAGGCCAGAAACATCCAGTGCCGACTCCACACTATTGAACGCCACGTTGCCGCGCGCGGTCAGTGTCTTGGCCTGCACGCCAGGCAATTGGCCATTGACACGGATATCGAGATTGCGTGCCCCGTAGCGACGTGCAGCGGGATCCAGGGTCAGCATGCCCTGCCCTGCAAACTGCGCGTCCATGCGCGGATTACCGCCTTCAATGTGTGCCGAAATCGTGGCGTTGAACGCCTGATTGAACGTGACGCGCCCGGTGTTGATATTGAGCTCATTCAGCGCGACGGCGCGCCCTGTGATTTCGTCCTGCAGCAGGATTTCGCCTTCTTGCAGGTCCAGACCGGCGATGTCGATCTGGAAGCCCGAGCCGCTCGCAGAGCCACCCAGCCTCAGCCCAGCCTCGGCACCCGCCCCGAGCACGACGCCCTGCGAATCGATCGCAGGCGACTGCCCGCCCGGCCCCTGCACCAGATCGTCGAAATTGAATGCGCCATTCTTCAGACGAACGAAGCGCCCCTTGAAACCCGACACGGCAATGTGATCGACGACGAGATTGTCAGAGAGCAGCGGGAACACGGCCACCGCCACGCGCGCGCTTTCCATCGAGGCGAATACGTCCTCGCTACCTGGTTCGGACAAGGCCACGTCCTGCAGTGAAAGCCCGATACGGGGAAACAGCGAGAGCTCGATGGGACCATCTATCGTGAGGGTGCGTTGATAGCGGTCGTGAATCAGTTCGGCAAGCTTGTCTTTGTAGGCATTCGGATCAAATGTCAGCAGAAAGATGGCCAGGCCGACGACAGCCACGACGATCACAACCACCAGACTGATGAGTATCCGTTTAATCCATGTCTTCATTACTTTTCCGGTTCACCGTCGGGCAGGCCTGACGGGCGGGCGCCATCCGAGAGGTGGGCATGCTGCGCACGAGCCGCAAGGCAACCCGGCAAGAAGGGCCTATCGTAACAAATTGCCGACCAGTCGCCGGGTTGCAAAGTGCTACTTCTGTGAGGCTGCCGAGAAGCAATGCTCAGGGCCGGGGAAGGCACCCGAACGCACGTCGTCGGCATACGCTTTGACAGCGGTCACGATGACTTCGTTCAACGAGGCATAGCGTTTGACGAAACGCGGCTGATAGTCGTCGAACAGCCCCAGCACATCCTCGCCCACGAGAATCTGCCCATCGCACGCAGGCGAAGCACCGATGCCGATGGTCGGAATGTCGACCGCGTCGGTAATGCGACGACCCAGTGGCTCGGCCACCCCCTCGATCACGATGCCGAAGGCGCCGGCGCGTGCG
>JBAZPE010000542.1:0-2705 GCA_041648375.1 Burkholderiaceae bacterium
GCCCGGGCGATTCCAGATCGTGCCCGGTCAGCCCACCGTGATCCTCGATGTGGCGCACAACCCGCATGCCGCAGCCGTGCTGGCGCAGAACCTGGACAACATGGGCTTTCATCCGTACACCTACGCCGTCTTCGGCATGCTGTCCGACAAGGATGTGGCCGGTGTGGTGGCGAAGTTCGGTCAGAAAGTCGACCACTGGTTCTGCGCCGATCTCCAGGGGCCTCGCGGGCTCTCTGGCGCGGCGCTGGCCGAGCAGGTCGAGCGCACCCTGGGCACAGCGGTCGCGTCCGATCAAAGCCCGTTGTGCAGCCACTACGCCGACCCGGCGCAGGCCTATGCAAAGGCACGCGAGCGCGCCAACGACAATGATAGAATCCTCGTGTTTGGCTCGTTTCTTACCGTCGCCGCGGTATTACAAGCCTTGGGCCGCAAGGCCTGACCGCTCGGGCCTTTAGGGAATATGCAATGGGTTTGTTCAGTCGTAAGGAAAGTGGTTCCCAAGGGGGCAGGGGTCGTCCGATGATCTCCAGTGAGGCGCAGGCTGCCGAACTGCGTGCCCGGGCCAGACGCCGACTGGTCGGTGCAGTCGCATTGGTGCTGGCGGCAGTGGTCGTGCTGCCCATGGTGCTCAATCCTGAACCGGACCGCGTGGCGGCCGACATCCCGATCCGCGTGCCCGATGCGCAGACCCCCTACAACCCCAGCGTGAATTCGCCGCTGGCCCAGACAGACACCAGCAATTTGCCTACCGGGCAAAGCGCAAGCCCCTCATCAGGTGGCGTGATCTCCGGCACCGATTCGGGTGGCGTTCCGCCCGCACCGCCGCCGTTGTCTTCGGCGCTGCCGCCCTCGGGCCAGGGGCAGGCGCCAACCGCTGTACCACCGACCACGCCGCCCGCTGTCACCCCACCTGCCGCCACCCCCGCACCCACCGCGCGTGTCGAGCCCAAACCCGCGCCCACGCCTCGCCCCGAGCCGAGCACGCGGTCAGACGACGGTGCGCGTGCGCTCGCTCTGCTTGAGGGCCGCGAACCGGGTCCGGCCAAGCCCGCACCTCGGGCCGTGGAAAAAGGAAACTTTGTGCTGCAGATCGCGTCTTACTCTGCTCGTGCCGACGCGGATGGCAGACGTGAAAAGCTGCACGCTGCGGGGGTCACCAACGCGTTCGTTCAGGCCGCCAATATTGCAGGCAAGGAGCAGTTCCGATTGCGTGTGGGGCCGTTCCCCTCGCGTGATGCCGCGCAGGCTGCGCAGGCCCGCCTGCGCACGTTGGGCTATGACAACGGTTTTATTGCCGCACAGTGACCGGTTTCGACTTCGTCGCCCTGGCGATCCTCGCCGTATCCTGTGTGCTGGGACTGGTTCGAGGGCTGCTCAAGGAAGTGCTTTCCCTGATCGCCTATGGTCTGGCGTTCGTCGCCGCGATCTGGTGGGGGCCGGTGGTGCACACGTGGCTGGCCGCCTGGATCGAAACACCGCTTTTGCGTATGGGGATTTCGTACGCCGCTGTGTTTATCGTGGTCTTATTGAGTGTCGGCCTGGTCAACATGACGTTGGCGGCGTTGATCAAGACCACCGGTTTGTCACCCGCCGATCATGGCCTGGGCGCTGTGTTCGGTCTGGCCCGTGGCCTGTTGTTCATTCTGATTCTGGTCGTACTGGCGGGTTACACCCCCATGCCTGCCGAGCCGTGGTGGAGGGATGCCATGTTTTCGCAGTCAGCCGTAGACGCTGTCAAACATCTTAAAAACTGGTTGCCGCCGCAGGCGGCGACCTGGCTGCCTTACTAGGCAGATCTTTAGCCGTTCACTGAACAGGGAATTACCATGTGCGGAATCGTAGGAGTGATTGGGCGCGGACCAGTCAACCAATTGCTCTATGACAGTTTGCTTTTGTTGCAGCATCGCGGCCAGGATGCTGCTGGTATTGCGACGGTGCAGGACAACCAGTTCAACATGTTCAAGGCCCACGGCCTGGTGCGTGATGTGTTCCGCACGCGCAACATGCGTTCCTTGCCCGGCTTGAGCGGGGTGGGGCAGGTGCGTTACCCCACGGCGGGCTCCAGTGCCTCTGAAGAAGAGGCGCAGCCGTTCTACGTCAATGCGCCTTTTGGCATCATGTTTGCCCACAACGGCAACCTGACCAACTGGCGTGAACTGCGCGAGTCGCTGTTTCGCGACGATCGCCGCCACATCAACACCAATTCCGATTCAGAAGTCCTGCTCAATGTGCTGGCGCACGAATTGCAATCGGCGGCCAATGGTATTTCGCTGGATAACGACGCGATCTTTCGCGCGGTGTCGGCCGTGCATCGTCGGGTCAAGGGTGGTTATGCCGTCGTCGCTCAGATTGCCGGTTACGGTCTGCTGGCGTTTCGCGACCCCAACGGGATTCGGCCCCTGTGTATCGGACGTCAGGACAGCGATGCGGGCACCGAGTGGATGGTGGCTTCGGAATCCGTGGCGCTGGAAGGCAGCGGCTTCACGTTGGTGCGCGATGTACAGCCGGGCGAAGCCGTGTTCATCGATCTCGATGCACAGTTCGACAGTCGTCAGTGCGCAGAGAACCCCCAACTCACGCCGTGTATCTTCGAGTACGTTTACTTCGCGCGCCCTGATTCACTGATGGACGGTGTGTCGGTCTACGATGCCCGCCTGCGCATGGGTGAGTATTTGGCCGACAAAGTGGCGCGTGAGCTGCGGCTG
>JBAZPE010000543.1:0-2699 GCA_041648375.1 Burkholderiaceae bacterium
TCCACGTCCCTTGCGCCAAGGCGCATGCTGGGCAACGCGCCGAAGCTGGCCGCCGGCGCAGTCCAGTCGCGCACCACGCCGGCTGGCGTATCTTCGAGCCATCCCAGCCGGCGCCCCGGGAAATAGCCCATTACGGCGGTCAGTACCGGCATGACGACATGCCACTTCAACAACATGCGCAACCGCTTGTGCGCAGCATAGTCGCGCCAATAGGCGAATTGGGCCCCCACCGTCACCATGCGCCGAATGCAGTGGCCCTGAGCGGCCAGGCCTGCGGCGCAGCCTCCGAAGCTGTGCGCGACTACATCCACCGGCTGGTTCTCGAACGCAGACAAGGTGTATCGCAGCACGGCGTCGAAGTCGCGCTCGCCCCAATGACGCCAGTTCGCATTGAAACCTCGCATGCGTGCGGGGCGTGATTCGCCAATGCCGCGGTAATCGAAGACGACGACATCACGGCCCAGCTCATACAGATACTGGGCGAATCGGAAGTAATAGCGACACCGCACCGAGGTTGCGGCACAAATGATGACCGAGGCGCGCGCCATGATCTGTTCTGGCGGTGATACAGGCGGGTGAGCCTGGCGCCACACAAAACCAGAAATGGGGTAGCCATCACTGGCATAGGTCGTGAACGGGGCGCCGTGGGCGGTGGGCATGGGTCATCCAGCGCTGTCGCACGCGGGCGGTTTACCCGCCCAGGCCTGCGGCTCGCGTGGCAAAAAGTTGATCGATCGCCTCACCACTGAACCCGGCCTCGTGCAGAACGTCGCGGGTGTGTGCACCCAGCGGTGGCGGCATGGTGGGTGCCACCTTCGACCCCGACAAGGTGACCGGGTTACGTGTGAACGTGTAGTGGTGGCCCTCGTGCACGATGTCGGTAAAGAAGCCGACGCGATTCAGATGGGGATCCCGTCGCAGATCGTCGAGCGCGTTGACGCGGCCAGCGGGAATCTCGAATCGCTGGCAGAAATCCAGCCAGTAGTCGGTAGACTCCTGCGCAATGATGCTACCCAGCAAGGCATACAGCACATCGATGTGGCGCGTGCGTTCGGCAATGCTGGCAAAGCGAGGATCCGACGCCTCCTCGTGACGTCCGGCCTCACGAAAAAACGCCTGCCAATGCCGGTCGGTATAAGGCATGACGCACAGGTGCCCATCGCGGGTGGGGTACGGCTTGCGCCACGGAGCCAGCACCCGCGGATAGCCCGAAGTGAGGGTGGGGGTCGCAGCGGGCTGGCAAGAGGCACGTGTGGGCCTGGCATCATGCCGAGTCGACGTGAGGGTGGACGCCGGGCCTTGCCGGGATGCTGACGCGACATCGTCATCGGCTGCAGCGTCGCCGCCTGCCGATGCGTCGCGCATATGCCGACCATAGAAATGCTCGACCAGCATGAAGGACGTCATCGATTCGAACATCGGGACTTCGATCTGCTGGCCCACACCTGATCGTTCTCGCTGGAATAAAGCCGCCAGAATCGCATGTGCGGCGATCAAACCGCAGGTCTTGTCGGCAATGGCGCTGGGCGCGTAACCCGGGGCACCGCTTTGCTGTCCGACGGCTGCCGCCACGCCGCTCAGGCCCTGGATCACATCGTCATAGGCGGGCTGCCCGGCGTAATCTCCCCCTTCTCCAAAGCCATACAGCCCGGCATAGATCAGTCTGGGATTGCGTGCACACAGCGCTGCAGGGCCAAGCCCGAGCTTTTCCATTTTCTGCGGCCGCATGCTGTGCATCAGCACATCAGCCTCATCGACCAGACGCAGCAAGGCGTCGATGGCAGCGGGCTGCTTGAGGTCCAGCACGATGCTGCGCTTGTTGCGATTGACGCCCAGAAAGATCGCCGAGAGCCCAGGTTCCTGCGCGGGGCCGGTGTAGCGGGTGGAGTCCCCCGCCGGGGCCTCTACCTTGATCACATCGGCGCCGTAATCGCCCAGCACCATGGAGCAATAGGGACCGAACAGCACCGAAGTCAGGTCCAGGACACGCACGCCGTGCAGGGCTGCCGTGCCCGTACCCGTCGTCGTCATCGCAGGGTTCATCATGCTGCGTCCACCACCCGCACCCCGGCCAGGTGAGTGCGCAGGAAATCGCGGGGCAAGGCGCTATCGGCCAGCACGCGCTGCCCGATCCAGCGCCGCCAGAACACTTCGCCACCGGCCGCACCGCGCCAGGCGTGTGCGACGCCCGAGTAGCGTTGCAGCGCATATTCCTCGGTCACCCCGATTGCGCCGTGCACCGCATGCGCGATGGAAGTGGCCATCGGCACGACTTCGCTGGTGATGGCCTTGGCCACGGCCAGGGAATCCTGCCGCCTGGCATAGATGTCGTCCGTGAAGCCCATCTGGGCCGCCATGCGTGCGGCAATGACGCGTTCGGCCATCGCACTGATCTGCTGCTGAATCGCCTGAAAACGACCGATAGGCTTGCCGAACTGCTGACGCTCGCCCGCATACTGCACGGTCATCGCCAGCATGCGCTCGAGCACGCCGGCCAGCAGGACGCTGTAGCCAGCTGCAGCCACGCTGCGCAAGGTGTCGGCATCTACGGATAGTGCTCGCCCCCCTGCCGCCTGCCAGGCGCCCGGTTCCGTGCCCTGGCACACCAGGGTACGCATGTCGCTGGCGTGTTGATCGATAGGCAACAGCCAAACACCGTGTGCCGTCTGCGCCAGCGCCCAGCGACTGACCTGCGCCCA
>JBAZPE010000544.1:0-2679 GCA_041648375.1 Burkholderiaceae bacterium
GTCGCTGTTTCGCGTGGCCAATACGGCAGGCGGGGCCGTTTCGTTTCTGGCGCTGGAAGCGATAGGCGGGGCGCTTGCACTGAACTATGGGTTCATCAACGCTTTCTGGGCGATCGTGGCTGTTGCACTGGTCGTGTTCCTGACGGGCCTGCCCATCGCCTACTACGCTGCGCGCTACGGACTGGACATGGACCTGCTCACGCGCGGCGCGGGATTCGGCTACCTGGGATCTACGCTCACCTCACTGGTGTATGCCTCGTTCACCTTCATCTTCTTTGCGCTGGAAGCCGCCATCATGGCGCTGGCCATCGAACTGGCGACGGGGCTGCCGCTCACTCTCGGCTACCTGTTGTGTGCGCTGGCAATCATTCCCATGGTCACCTACGGCATTACGCTGATCAATCGGCTGCAGAACTGGACACAGCCCATCTGGCTGGCGATGCTGATCGTGCCCTACGTCTTCATCCTGATCGAGCAGCCCGAGGCACTGGGCGGGCTGCTGTCCTTTGCCGGCCATGCACGTGATGGCGGTCACTTCGACATTCTGCTGTTCGGTGCCGGGGCAGCAGTGGCCGCATCGCTGGTCACCCAGATAGGCGAGCAGGTCGACTTCCTGCGCTTTCTGCCTGCCCAGACACCGGCGAATCGCTGGCGCTGGTGGCTGGCGCTGCTGTCGGCCGGACCAGGCTGGATCATTCCCGGTGCCCTGAAGATGCTGGGCGGTGCGTTTCTGGCCTATCTCGCGCTCAGTCACGGCGTGAGCCTGGAGAAGGCCGTCGACCCCACTCAGATGTACCTGGTGGCCTATCAGTATGTGTTCTCGGCGCCCGGGCTGGCGCTGGCGGCCATGGCCATCTTCGTGGTGATCTCCCAGGTGAAGATCAACGTGACCAATGCCTATGCGGGGTCGCTGGCCTGGTCGAACTTCTTTGCGCGCCTCACGCACAGCCATCCCGGGCGTGTGGTGTGGCTGGTGTTCAACGTAATGATCGCCATCGGCTTGATGGAACTCGGTGTGTTCGACGCCCTGGAACACGTGCTGGCAATCTTTGCCCACGTGGCCCTGGCCTGGATCGGATCGCTGGTGGCCGATCTGGTCATCAACAAGCCACTGGGCCTGAGCCCACCAGCCATCGAGTTCAGGCGCGCCCACCTCTACGATATCAATCCCGTCGGTGTGGGCAGCATGATGATCTCGCTGGTGGTGTCGCTGCTGGCGTTCGGTGGCGCCTTCGGCGTGCTGGCCCAGGCGCTCTCGCCCTTCATCGCACTGGCCATTACCTTCGTGGCCGCGCCACTGATCGCCTGGCGGACCAAGGGGCGCTATTACCTTGCCCGCTTGCCGCAGGACACCGGCCGCCATGCCTCGACCTGCGTGATCTGTGCGAACACGTTCGAGCAACCCGACATGGCGCACTGCCCGGCCTACAACGGCTCGATCTGTTCGCTGTGCTGCACGCTGGATGCGCGCTGCCACGACCGGTGCAAGACCGGCTCGCGCGTTCAGGATCAACTGGGCAGTGCGCTGCGGCGGTTTTTGCCGACACCGGCTACGCCGCTGTTTCATTCCCGCCTGACACACTATCTGATGATTCTGGGCGTGATGGCTGCGCTGCTGGCGTCCATCATGGCGCTGCTGTTCTTCCAGGAAGCCGTCACCTTCGGTCGCGCCGGACAGGACATTTCCACCCTGAAAGAGGCGTTCATCAAGCTCTTTGCGGCACTGATCCTGATCGGCGGCGTGGCCGCCTGGTGGCTGGTGCTGACCAACGAAAGTCGGCAGGTCGCGCAGGAAGAATCAGATCGACAGACCCATCTGCTGCTGCGCGAAATTGCCGCGCACGAACAGACTGATGCCCAACTGCAACGTGCCAAGGAAGCGGCAGAAAGCGCCAACCTGGCCAAGAGCCGATTCATGAGCGGCATGAGCCATGAGCTGCGGGCACCACTGAACAGTATCCTGGGGTATGCGCAGATCATGGCACGCGACCCGGCGTTGCCCGAGCACCGGCGCGATGCGGTGGATGTCATCCATCGAAGCGGCAAGCATCTGATCGGGCTGATCGACGGCCTGCTGGACGTCGCACGCATCGAGGCAGGCAAACTCAAGCTCGAAAATCAGGAGTTGCGACTGCCCGAGTTTCTGGACCAGATCGTGATGATGTTCCGCCCGCAAATCACGACCAAAGGGCTCAAGTTCACCTACGAACCGTCGGAGAATCTGCCACGCATCGTGCAGATCGACGAAAAGCGCCTGCGCCAGATTTTGATCAACCTGTTGAGCAACGCGGTCAAGTTCACGCAAAGCGGTCACGTCAGTTTCCGCGTGCGGCATATTTCCGATATCGCTCAGTTCGAAATCGAGGATAGCGGCGCAGGCATTCCTGCCGACGACCTGGAACGCATCTTTCTGCCGTTCGAGCGCAGCTGGGCTGGAGAGGAACAAGCCGATACCGGCAGCGGTCTGGGGCTGACCATCTGCCGCATGCTGACGGGCATCATGGGGGGCGAGCTGACGGTCAAGAGCAAAACCGGCCAGGGCAGCACCTTCACGTTGAAGCTGTTCCTGCCTGCCGTCAGAGCGCCCCGCACAGGCATGTTGCCGCAAGGGCGCATCGTCGGCTATGAGGGGCCGGTCAGACGCATCCTCACGATCGACGATCAGGCCTCGCAAAGACA
>JBAZPE010000545.1:0-2677 GCA_041648375.1 Burkholderiaceae bacterium
GATGGCGGAACAGCATGCGACGTTGCCAACCCGAAAAAAAAAGCAAAGTAAGCCATAAAAGTCTCGATTTGCGACAGATTCGCAACATGGGTTTAGAATAATGGGCTTTGCCTGCTGCCCCCTGCGGCGGGCCTCCAGCCAGAGTATGAGATGTCCTTAATCGTTCATAAGTATGGCGGCACGTCGATGGGTTCAGTCGAGCGCATCCGCAATGTGGCGCGCCGCGTCGCGAAGTGGCACGCCGCCGGCCACCAGGTCGTGGTCGTGCCATCGGCCATGTCCGGCGAAACCAACCGACTGTTGGGGCTTGCCCGCGAAATCAATCCCGAGCCCGACGGCCGCGAGTTAGATATGCTTGCCGCCACCGGCGAGCAGGCCAGCAGTGCACTGCTGGCCATGGCCCTGCAAAAAGAAGGCGTGAAAGCCCGCAGCTACACCGGCTGGCAGGTTCCCGTGCGCACCGATTCCTCCTACACCAAGGCCCGCATTACCTCCATCGACGACAAGCGCATCAGGGCTGACCTGGATGACGGTCGCGTGGTCGTGGTCACCGGCTTCCAGGGTGTGGACGACGACGGTCACATCACCACGCTGGGCCGTGGCGGCTCAGACACCTCTGCCGTGGCGGTTGCCGCGGCCATCGGTGCCAAGGAATGCCTGATCTTCACCGATGTCGATGGCGTCTATACGACCGATCCCCGTGTGGTGCCTGAAGCGCGTCGCATGTCGGTGATCTCGTTTGAAGAGATGCTGGAGATGGCCTCACTGGGTTCCAAGGTGCTGCAGATTCGCTCGGTCGAGTTTGCGGGCAAGTATCGCGTTCCTACGCGAGTGCTGTCCTCCCTGACCGACCCGCTCATTCCGCTCGACGAAGAAATGCGTTCGGGCACGCTGATTACTTTTGAGGAAGACGAAAACATGGAAGCTGCCGTTGTCTCCGGTATCGCCTTCAGCCGCGACGAAGCCAAGATCACCCTGTTGGGCGTGCCCGACACCCCGGGCATCGCCTATTCGATCCTGGGCCCCGTCGCCGCGGCCAATATCGATGTCGACATGATCCTGCAAAACCAGTCGGTTGCCGGTACGACCGACTTTTCCTTCACCGTCACACGCAACGAGTTCCAGCGTACGCTGGAAGTGCTCAAGCGCGACGTCATCCCCGCCGTCAAGGCGCGTGAAGTCGTGACTGACGAGAAGGTCGCCAAAGTGTCGATCGTGGGTATCGGCATGCGCTCGCATGTGGGCGTGGCCAGCCTGATGTTCCAGACGCTGTCCAACGACAACATCAACATCCAGATGATCAGCACCAGCGAAATCAAGACCTCCGTCATCATCGATGACAAGTACATGGAGCTTGCCGTGCGCGCGCTGCACAAGGCGTTCGGACTGGACCAGCCGCTGGTCGAGAAGGCGTAAGCAGTCGATGACCGCAGAGGCAGGTAATACGCCTGTCTCGTGGCGCACGGCGTAAAAACCGTGCTAGAATCCTGTTCTTCCCGGAGACGTGGCCGAGTGGTTGAAGGTACTCCCCTGCTAAGGGAGCATGTGGCTTAAAACTGCATCGAGGGTTCGAATCCCTCCGTCTCCGCCAAAAGCATTGCAGAACCCCTGATTTCGCAAGAGATCAGGGGTTTTTTGTTTTGGCCCTCTCAACCCGCTAAACTGCGCCACAACTGTGGCTCGTCCACCTGCCACTCACCCAGCCCAAAGCAGGGAATTCCCGATGCTCGGATTCTTTCATACCAAAGAACGCCTCCGTTTTCTGCTTTACGTAGCGATGATCGCGTTCCCGATTCTGCTGGTGTCGGCGTGGGTGGTGAGCGAAATGGAGACGTCGGCGGCGGCCGAGGGTGAGCCGAATGACAAGGGTGGTTTGCACTACCGCATTCAAGAAAAGGGCGGCGCAAAAGCGTTGCCCCCGGCGTTGGCGAGTTTGATTTCGATCCCGCCAAACACGGCGATGACCGACGTGAGCGCGGACACGGATGGCGCGGGGCGGTTGACGAGCGCGGCGATCAAGGCCTTCAGCACGGATGACTTCAAGACGGTCGCGGCCTTTCACAAGCCTACATTGTCGCCGGTGACGGATGACTCCGCGAGCAGCCTCGAAGGCGTGCGCGATGGCTACGACATCAGACTCTCGCAAGAATCAAAACGCTATGACAATGATCCCTATAAGGATCGCACCAAGATCGAGTACTACATCAATCCGGTGAAGAAGTAAGCTTTTGGCCTAATACGGCGTCGATATCTGCTACCCCCTGATTCGTAAGAAATCAGGGGGTTTTGTTTTCTGGCGCCTGTAATGTGCGCCATGCCGTACCATAGCGGGTCACTTCGCACCTCAACCGACCTTGTCGGCCTCGCGCTCACGCTTCATACGCTTCGAGCCACGAACAAAAAGAATAAATCTGTTGCCTGAGTCTTGCGGCTGCGCCTGAGCGCCCGTGCAGGAACAAACGTGCGAATTCTTCGTTGCGGCCTCTTTTGAGCCCAACCGCCGCAGTACTGTTTTCCCGGGACACGTCGTATCGACAACCATGCTCACACCGGGTGACATTGCGACCCAATGCGCGGGTCAAGTGTTCGCTCACCTATTCGACCACGATCAGTTGCGTGGCAGTCTCATGTATTTTCGTGCCTATCACGAGCACATCAAGCGTTCTCACTATCTAAT
>JBAZPE010000546.1:0-2675 GCA_041648375.1 Burkholderiaceae bacterium
ATTGGGGAAGCGCCATGGCGCCCGCCGACGCCGCACCTGCCTTCAAAACATTGCGGCGCGATACGCCCGATGTGCTGGACTGTTCCATGACTTCTTCCTTTTGTTCCGATTGCCTGGCGCGCGGGAGCGATGCGGTCCCGCTCAGAACCCCTGCGGGCCTGGCATATTGATTCCGTCCACGGCAAGCCACGCTGAGCAGCGGGTTGCCATGTGGGTACACTGAGCGCATGAATCGTGCCGGGGAACGAGGCGGGTACACGCCCCTTGGCGTGCCCCACATTGGTGCATCGGACGGACTGTCGACCATGCAAGAATTTGAAGAAATAGCTGCAGGCCCAACACGCCCGATGTGTGTGGGCATCCTGCTGGCAGCAGGCTTCGGCAGACGTTATGCGGCCCAGTGCAAGGCCGACACCCCGGTGCATGCCAAATTGCTCGCCGAGCTGCCCAACGGTGCCAGTGTGGCGTTGCAGGCGGCAACGGCGCTGCGCGCCGTGACGTCACCTACCCTTGCGGTCACCCGACCCGAGACCGACATGCTGCATGCGCAGCTGCGCAGCGCGGGGTGCGACGTGCTGATGACGCCTGTGGCCAGCAGGGGCATGGGCGCCAGCCTAGCGGCAGCCGCGCGGCACCTGCTGGCAGGCGAGCGTGAACAGCCGCCTGTCGCCCTGATTGCGCTGGCCGATATGCCCTGGATACGCCACGAGACCTATGTCGATATCGTGCGCGCTGCGCACGCTCATGTCATCGTGGTACCGACATTCCAGGGGCGCCGCGGTCATCCTGTGGCCATGCATCACTCGTTGTGGGACGAACTGGCCACGCTGGACGGTGATGTCGGCGCGCGGTCACTGCTGGCGCGCCACCCGGTGTTCGAACTGGACACGGAAGACGCCGGCATTCTGCGCGATGTGGATGTGCCGCAAGACCTGGCCTGAGCGCCGGTCCGCGCAGGCCCTGCTTGTGTGTGGGCCCAGCACGGCCCGCGTAAGCAGGGCATGGTCTGTACCGGTATACGGCGTGCGGTTCGCTCTAGCCGAGGTGGGCTAGCGTATCGGCAGAGCGTACATCAGACCGCCCTGCGTCCACTGCGCATTCAGGCCGCGCGCGATCTTCAGCGGGCTGCCCTGGCCCACGTTGCGCTCGAAACTTTCACCGTAATTGCCGACCTGCTTGATGATGTTGTAGGCCCATTTCTCATCCAGCCCGAGGTTCTTGCCACCACCGGGCACCACGCCCAGTATCCGCCGCACGTTGGGATTGTCACTTTTGAGCTGATCGTCGACGTTCTTCGATGTGACCCCATATTCTTCTGCTTCGATCGTGGCCGATAAGGTCCACTTCACGATATTCAGCCAGGCGTCATCGCCCTGGCGCACGAAGGGCCCCAGGGGCTCTTTGGAGATGACTTCCGGCAGAACGAGATAGTCGTCCGGCTTGGACAAACGCGAGATTCTGATCGAGGCAAGGCCCGATGCATCGGTGCTGAAGACGTCGCAACGACCGGCCGCGAATGCATTGACCACTTCGTTGAAGGTCTCGATGACCACGGGTCGATACTCGATTTTGTTGGCCCGGGCCCAGTCGGCAAGCGTGTTTTCATTGGAGGTTCCGGTCTGCAGGCAAATCGACGCGCCATTGAGCTCCTTGGCGCTTTTCACGCCCAGCGATTTGGGCACCAGAAAACCCTGGCCGTCGTAGAAATTGATGCCGGCATGGATCAGGCCCAGCGCGGTATCGCGTTGCTGCGTCACGGTGGTATTGCGCGTGAGCACATCGACCTCACCGGATTGCAGGGCGGTGAAACGCTGCTGCGCATTGAGGGGCACGATCTTGTGCTTGCTGGCATCACCGAACACGGCAGCAGCAATGCTCTTGCACAGATCCACGTCCAGACCGGTCCAGCTGCCCTGGTTGTCTGGTGCGGAGAAGCCCGCAAAACCGGTGGTCGCCCCGCAGACGACCGCACCACGTTTGCGAACGTCATCGATCGTGGCGGCGTGCGACGCCCCCACAGCACTGAACAGCAGCACTGCGGTGGCAAGATATTGGGAAGTGCGCATGATGAAGCTCCTGGTGCGGCGCGCACGAGAGACCGTTGCGCCATGTACGGCCTGCAGATTAATGCGCCGGGCTGGCATGCACAAATAGCCGCCACGCCCTCGCTTATAACGCAAAGCAATAAACATGCGCAGACACTGGCGCACGATGCATGAGCGCCGCAATCAGACCACGGCGGCCCGGCCCGTGCGAGCGGGTCGATGACGCTCACCAGGATGGGGATGCGCACCACAAACAGGCGTGCCCCCCCCCCATTACCCCGTCTAGGCGTAACTGCGCACGTCTTCGATGACCTTGCCATCATTGGGCAGTGCACCCGGCGCCACGCAACGCACGTCGGCGCGCAGCTTGGTCACCTCGCGCACGGTGTCGGTCACCCGGGTGATCAGGGCTTGCGCCTCGCCCGGATCTGACGATTCGACCTCGATCATGAGCGTCATGGTGTCGGCACCCATTTCGCCACCCACCACCAGCCGGGCGCGCGCGATTTCCGGATGGCGACGGCGAATATCGGCAATCTGGTTGGGATGCACGAACAGGCCCCGCACCTTGGCGGTCTGATCGGCGCGCCCCATCCACCCTTTGATGCGCATGTTGGTGCGCCCGCATGG
>JBAZPE010000547.1:0-2654 GCA_041648375.1 Burkholderiaceae bacterium
CTGAACGACGGGCAAACCAACGCGATCGAGGGGCTGACCCATTTCGTGCTGTTCGCCACCTTCATCGCGCTGACCGTGCTTGGCGTATAGGCGCTGCGTGACCACACTTGCCAGACGAGCACGCTCGCGCATGTGCGCTGAGATTGCGCTGCCTGGCAGGGTGCGCGGTCAGTGGTGACACGCGAGCCACACGACGCTCGACCTTAAAGACCCAGGAAAAGAATGTAGGCCGTGATGGCAAGGCTGACTGCCCAGACCAGCGAGCGCAGCCCGCCTTTGTCGGCCACATAGCAACCGATGTAGGCCAGGCGAACCACGATCCAGGCCGCCATGGCGTTGCGCAGCACCACCGGGTCGGCCTGGTTATGAAGCGCAAACAGCACGGCCGCAAAATGAAAAGGCAGATTCTCGAACAGATTGGTCTGTGCGGCATTGGCACGGGCGCGATAGCCCTCCTGCCGGGCCAGCCAGCCTCGGGGATTGCCATTATCAAAGCCGGAACCGCCGGCCTTGGCGATACCGACGGCGATGATGGGCAGGAGGGCTGACACCAGCAGCAACCAGGCGATTGTGTTCATGGGGTATCTCCAGTAGAGGATTGAGAGGGAGCGGGAAAACGGGCAACGAACCAGTCGTGCACGGCGCGTACCCGAGGGTCGCCCAATGCACCTGGTGGATACACGAGCACATAGTGCTTGCGGTTGGGAACGGCGAGATCGAAGGGCGCGATCAGTGCGCCGGAAGACAGCTCGTCGGTGATCAGGGTCTGACGCGCAATCGCCACGCCCATGGCGGCGCGTGCCGCTTCCAGTGTGAGCGCATAACGATTGAAGGTATAGCCACGCCGCACATCGACATCGTCCGCATCGGATTGCGCCAGATAGTAGGACCATTCAGCATAGGCATAGCTGCCTCGCCATGCGGTAATGTCGTGCAGCAAGGGATAGTGCACCAGGTCACGCGGGGTCTTCAACGGATGGGAGGCGCGCACCAGCGCGGGCGCACAGACGGGAAAGATGTGTTCCTGCACCAGCGGTGTGGTGAGCAGACCGGGATAAATGCCTTCGTTGAGGTCGATGGCGAGATCGAACTCGCCGTCACGCAGCGACCAACTGCTGTCCTCGGCCACGAAACGAAAGGAGATGTCGGGATAGGCATCGCGTAAGGCGCCCAGTCGGGGCATCAGCCATTTTTCGAGGAAGGACGGTATGGATCGCAATCGGAAGATGCCGCCCATGCGGCCAGCCTGCAAATGGGACAAGACCTCGTCGACCTCACCATAAGATCGCGCCACGACCTGGGAGAGACGCTGGCCTTCAGCGGTCAGGACCACGCCACGCGGGGCACGATTGAACAGCTTCACGCCCAGCCGGTCCTCGAGTTGCCGGATCTGCTGGCTCACCGCGCCCGGTGTGACGTTGAGTTCCTGGGCGGCGCTGGTGAATGACAGATGACGCGCCGCCGATGCGAACACGTGCAAACGCCCATGGATCTGCGCATGGTTTCGACCGCTAGGCATTCTGCGCCTTTAGTTTTTCTATCATCTTCATATAGAGATCGTCGCTCGTAAGCCGTGCTGCAACGTGATTAGATGCCTATATCGACACAAGCATTCAGGCGAGTTTAGCGTGACTATCAGCGTATTTGATCTTTTCAAGGTCGGCATCGGGCCATCGAGCTCGCACACGGTGGGCCCCATGCGGGCCGCTGGCGTCTTTCTGACGATGCTGACCGAGCAACGCGTCGAGCAGATAGATCGGTTCCAGATCGAACTTTTCGGCTCACTGGGCGCGACCGGTATCGGGCATGCCACCGATCGCGCCGTGGTGATGGGCCTGATGGGGCTGGATCCGGAAACCGTGGATCCGCGTGCGGCGGCGCCCTTGGTGAACGCCGCCTTTTCCGAAGGTGTGTTCCATGCGCCCGGCTTGGGCGATATCGACTTCTGTCCCGACCGCGACATCGCGTTTCACTTGCAGGCACTGCCCTACCATCCGAACGCGCTCACGCTGCACGCCATGCGCGGCGAGCGTCGTGTCGCCACGCGCACGTATTACTCCGTCGGTGGCGGGTTCATCCTGGACGAGGCGCAGGCCGAGGCCACCGCAGCGGTGTCGTGTGACGATGGGGCGCGGAGCGAGTCGGACAGCGCGGCGGCGTCTACCGGTGGTGCGCAGACCGACATCTGCGGTGCCGTGGCGGCACGCGATGTGCCCTACCCGTTTTCGACCGCACAGGCGCTGCTGGCGCAGTGTAAGCGCCATGGGCTGAGCATTTCGTCACTGATGATGGCCAATGAGCAGGCCTGGGCGAAAGAGGATGAGATTCTGCGCAAGCTGGCAACCATCTGGACGGCCATGCAGGCGTGCGTGAGCGCGGGCATGCAAGCGCAGGGAGAGCTACCCGGCGGGCTGCATGTGCGCCGGCGTGCGCGCCGGCTGCGCGAGGCCATGCTGGCACCCGATGCGCCCACCCACGACCAGGGGCTGGCGGCCATGGACTGGCTCAATCTCTATGCACTGGCCGTGAACGAAGAAAACGCAGCGGGCGGGCGTGTCGTGACCGCGCCGACCAATGGGGCGGCCGGTATCGTGCCGGCTGTCCTGCACTACTACATGCAATTCAATCCCCGCGCACAACCGCAAGACCCGGCC
>JBAZPE010000548.1:0-2651 GCA_041648375.1 Burkholderiaceae bacterium
GGCGAACTGGACGACCGCCACCATCAAACCACCGCCAGCCTCCGCGTTCTCCGGCATCACCTGTGCGATCCAGCTCCACCAGCCAACAGGCGCGGCCGTTGCCATCAATCCCCACAGCCCCAGCAGCACGGCCACAGGCGGCAACCAGCCGCCCAGCGGTATCAGCGCGAGGGCGATCACTGCCATCAGGATAGGAATGATGATGAGCGGTGCGTACAACCCTCGTTTGAGGATTGAACCAATCAGCACTGTGCCAATGAAGCCCGCCGCACCAACGACAAGCAACAGCAGTGACAGTGTGGGCACGTTGACGCGCGTCACTGTTTCGAGGAATGGGCGCAGATAGGTGAACAGCGCGAATTGACCCATAAAGAACGCGCCGCATCCCGCCATGCCATAGGCAACGATGTAATTGTTGAGCAGCTTGAAGACATTGCCTGATCCAGGTGTGCGAGCGGCGATTTTCATGGAGGGCAAAGCGATCCATTGCCAGACCAAGGCAAACAGCGCCACGGGCACCAAAGCGAAGAAAGCTCCCCGCCACCCTACGATCGAACCCAGGTAACTTCCAAGCGGTGCAGCAATCACTGTCGCAAGCGCGTTGCCACCGTTGAAGATTGCCAGTGCTTTAGGAACCTGGCTGGTGGGTACCAAACGAATGGCCATCGCAGCGGACATGGACCAGAAGCCGCCAATTACGACACCAATGAGCGCACGGCCAGCCATATAAGTGACATAGCTGGTCGCTTCGGCCACGATCGCCCCGGAGATGCCCATCAAGATAGTGAGCACCAGCAGCAATGTCTTGCGGTCGATGGTTCCGGCCAGCGTCGAGATCGACAGGCTGGTCAGAACCGCAAACGCGCCGGATATCGCAATGCCCTGGCCCGCCATGCCTTCGGATATCCGAAGATCCTGGGCGATTGGCGTGAGCAGGCTGACCGGCATGAATTCGGACGCCACAAGTGCAAACACGCACAGCGACATGGCAAAGACACCGCCCCAGTGGGCAGGCTGTGTGACAGCCTCGTGCGACGCTGCCCGGCTTGCCTTGACGGGATGGGTTGCAGAATCGATCATGGATGGTTCTCTTCCCTATCGGGGTTCAAAGAAAAAATCGGCCCCTCCACGGGAGGTGATGGCTGAATAGACGGGCCACGTCACCTAGTGCGCGAGCGGACGATTGCTCAGACCAGGTTTTGCAGTTGCATTGTTCGGTGAGCATCTTCTCGCGCGCAGCGCTCTTTGACTACCTAATGAATTCTTAAAGAACCTATAAGTTCCACTAATTAAAGGTCCATGAGAAACTAGGAAATGGTCCGAAAA
Organism: Burkholderiaceae bacterium; assembly: GCA_041648375.1. Classification (GTDB taxonomy): domain Bacteria; phylum Pseudomonadota; class Gammaproteobacteria; order Burkholderiales; family Burkholderiaceae_B; genus Schauerella. Next base: position 1,327 of record JBAZPE010000548.1, read on the forward strand.
AATCTCAATGATCTTCTTTCATTTGTCACCGTCGCGCGAGAGGGCAGCTTCACGCGCGCGGCTGCACAGCTTGGTGTGACCCAATCCGCATTGAGCCAGGCGATCAGCGGCCTGGAGGCCAGGCTGGAAATCCGTCTGCTGACCCGTACCACCCGCAGCGTTTCGCCAACGACGGCCGGGGAACGCCTGTTGAAAGCCATCGGCCATCGCTTCGACGAAATCGAGGCGGAGCTGGACGAGTTGTCGGACCTGCGGGACAAACCTTCTGGAACAGTGCGCATCACTTGCGGCGACCACGTGCTCAAGACAACGCTCTTGCCGAAGATTGCGCCCCTGCTACGCAAGTATCCCGACATTAACGTGGAGTTCGACGTCAACTACGGGTTTAGAGACATCGTGGCCGATCGTTTCGACGCGGGCGTGCGTCTGGGCGATACGATCGACAAGGACATGATTGCGGTGCCTATCGGTCAGAAACTGAAAATGGCCGCTGTCGCGGCGCCAGCGTACTTCGCCAAGCATCCGAAACCAAAGACACCGCGAGACCTGACGACGCACTCTTGCATCAACATGCGCTTTCCCACCCATGGCGGGCTGTATGTCTGGGAGTTCGAGCGCAAGGGCAAGCAGCTGAATGTGCGCGTAGAGGGGCAGATCACGCTCAACAGCACGCCGCATATTGTTCTGGCAGCGCTTGAAGGTCTGGGCGTTGCGTTTCTACCTGAAGAAGAATTCGCGCCTCACATCGAAGAGGGTCGGCTCGTGCGCGTGCTGGAGGACTGGTGCGTGCCGTTCGACGGCTATTACCTTTATTACCCGAGCCGACGGCAGCCCTCTCCCGCTTTCTCGCTGGTGCTCGATGCGCTGCGTTGGCAGGAGGGCAAATGAAGAAAGCGGCAAGTGGGTTCGCACCCACATAGAAGAAAGCGCTGGATGAGGACGAAAGGGTAATGCTTATATTGCGGTCGCCGTGTCGACCTGCGATGCGGCAAGCATCTTCCAGACGCAGGCCAGCGACTGAAACAATTGGGCGCCTACCCCTCAGCGGACGAACTCAGCTTCGTCAGAGCTGCGGCGCGGCAAACCTCCAGAATCTCGTCGGCAAGCGCAGAGTCATCCGGGCATGCACGGGACAGCACCAGCGCACCAACAGCTTGAGCAATCGTTTCGATACTCTGGCGCCGTAAGTCGCGCTCGCGTGCGCTACCGTCTTTAGCGCACTTCCCGCCCGCCAATCCTTCAAGCAGGCTTTCAACGCCAGCCGCAAAAGCCTCTTTTGTGGACGCTGGCTGACGCGCAGCGTCTCCGCTCAACGCCGCGACCGT
>JBAZPE010000549.1:0-2650 GCA_041648375.1 Burkholderiaceae bacterium
CACGGCCTTCAGCCAGCAGCGGCGTGACGCTCTTGAAATAATCCGGTGGCTCGATGGTCAGATCCAGCACACGGGCCGGACGCATCCAGAAGTAAGGCATTTCCAACATCATGCGGCCGGTATTGCGGCCGGCAGCCGCTACATCGGCCAGCGTGGCGTCTGGAAAGGCCGACAGGTAATTGGCGCTGAGCCGTTCTCCGTATCGGCCGGGCAGTCGTGCAATCAGGTGGCCGACCTGTTCCCCTATCCATTGGGCCCAGGGCAAGGGCAGGCGCGATACAAGCCAGAAGATGGCTTGTATCAATGGTTGTGGTGGTTCGACGACAGCCTGTCAACCCAGGCAATACCAATCGCGGAAAGAATGAACACCACGTGAATGATGGTCTGCCACATCACGCCCGCCTCAGTGAAGCGTGAGTTTTCGATGCCGATGCTGCCGGCCTCGATGAAGGTGCGCAGCAGGTGGATGGAAGAAATGCCGATGATGGCCATGGCCAGTTTGACCTTCAGCACACTCGCATTGACGTGCCCCAGCCACTCCGGCTGATCAGGATGATTTTCCAGACGCATGCGCGAGACGAATGTTTCGTAGCCACCGACGATGACCATCAGCAACAAATTGGAGATCATCACCACATCGATCAGGCCGAGCACCATGAGCATGATCTGCAGCTCACCGAACGAGGCGGCATGGGTGACCAGATGCCAGAGTTCCTTCAGGAACAGGAAAACATAGACGCATTGCGCCACGATCAGGCCAAGATAGAGCGGCAATTGCAACCAGCGCGATCCGAAGATCAGCGTTGGCAGAAACCCGAGGCGGGCGAGCTGGGCGGGGTCATGCGAGGCGGGGGTGTTCTTCAAGATGATGGCTCGGGCGATAGCGGGAGGCTAGTGTAGCTCGCCGTGCGTACCTGAAAGTTTGACGATTCGGTGACATTTTCGATACATGACATTGCGGTTACGATGCCAGTCACCTTTAGCTTCCTCCTGCCGGCCGCGATGTCGTCCACGCTTCAAATCCTGTTTCCGGTGTTCGGGCTCATCCTGGCAGGCTTCGTCTGCAGGCGCATCAACCTGCTGGGCCCCACATCGGCGTCCGAGCTGAACCGCTTCGTCGTGTGGCTCGCGCTGCCGGCGCTGCTGTTCTACACGGTTGCCAGAACGACCTGGGCCGAGCTCTACCAACCCGGGTTTGCCGCCGCGTTCGGTCTGGGGCTGGCGGCGGTGTTCGGTGTGGTGCTGATCTGGCGGCGGTGCCAGGGTGTGCCGTTGGTGGACGCCAGCATCGACGCCATGGCAGCGGCCTATCCCAATGTGGGCTACATGGGCTTTCCCATGGGCATTCTGGTGTTCGGTGCCCCCAGCATGCTGGCCACCACCATCGCCATGCTGCTGGTGGCCTGCGTGCTGTTCGCCGTATCCATTGTGTGCATTGAAACCGGATTGCAGACCGAACGCCGCCCGCATCGTCTGGCGGGCAAGGTGCTCGCAGCGCTCGCACGCAATCCCTTGATCATTGCCCCGATTGCCGGTGCCCTGATGATGGCCACCGAAACGCCCCTGCCTGCGGGCGTGGACACGTTCATGGCATTGCTCGCCGGTGCCGCCAGCCCGTGCGCACTGGTCAGTCTGGGGCTGTTCCTGGCTGACAAACGCCCCGCCGTGCAGGCCGGCCCGACAGCCATCTGGCTGACCGCGGTCAAGATGGTGGCGCAGCCAGCGTTGACCTGGTGGCTGGCTGCCCGCGTTTTCGAATTGCCCGCCGACATGGTGGGCATGGCGGTGCTGCTTGCGGCCCTGCCCACCGGTACGGGTCCCTATATGCTGGCGCAGCACTACGCGCGCCCCGCGCAAGTCACCGCCCGCGTTATTCTGCTGTCTACCGTGGGCGCGCTGGCGACGTTGACCTTGTTGCTCGCGGTATTGATCTGAATGTGCATTCCGGAGTTTTCATGCAGCGCAGTATGAGTGAATGGCAGTCCCTGTTCGTGGCCATGGTCCAGGCCCGCGCCGATGATGATGGTGCGCACGATATCAACCATCTGCATCGCGTGTGGGCCACGGCGCAAGTATTGCTGGCCGACCATCCCGAGGCTGATCCCATGGTGGTGCAGGCGGCCGCCTATCTACATGATCTGGTCAACCTGCCGAAGAATCACCCTGATCGCACCCAGGCTTCGGTGCAGGCGGCGGCCCTGGCACGTGAGCAATTGGCCGCGCAGGGATTCGACCCGCAGCGCCTCGATGCCGTGGCGCACGCGATCGAAGCCCACAGCTATTCGGCCAATATCGCCCCGCGCACGATCGAAGCGAAGATCGTGCAGGATGCCGATCGCATGGATGCGCTGGGCGCGGTCGGTCTGGCGCGTCTGTTCTACATCGCGGGCCGCATGGGCTCGGCGCTCGCGCATCCGACCGATCCCCTGGCCGACCGGCGTGCGCTGGACGACCGTCACTATGCGCTCGATCATATCGAGGTGAAGCTGGCGGGCCTGCCCGACACGATGTGCACGCAAGCGGCGCGAAGCCTGGGCCAGCAGCGGCTGCACTGGCTGCGTGAGTATCGGGATATGTTCGTACAGCAGTGGCACGGTCAGCCTGTCGCGCACGAGAGACACGACCGATGACCCGCGCAACGGATGACGAC
>JBAZPE010000550.1:0-2644 GCA_041648375.1 Burkholderiaceae bacterium
AATGACATTGGGCTGATGCACGGCCAGGGTGAGCGGTGCCAGATCGCGCACCGGATCGTATGGCAAATGCTCGAACAACAAGGTGTTGTTGACCATCGGCCCGGTGATGCTCACGCCAAACGTATACCCATCAGGCGCTGCGCGCGCGATGGCGGCCGTGCCGATGTTGCCACTGGCACCTGCCTTGTTTTCCACGACGATGGATTGCCCCAGAATCGCGCCAGCACGTTCGCCCACGATGCGCGCAACCTGATCAGGGGTGGAACCCGGTCCGAACGGCACGATCAGGGTCAACGGGCGCACGGGCCAATTTGGTTGAGCGGCATCGGCGAACGCGGCAGTCTGCGCAGCAGCGGAAAGGCTCGCAGCACCCATCAGGCCGAGCACCAGCGCCGCCAGCACCGACCGGCGGGTCCGTCCGACAGCAATGGGTTGACGATTGTCCAAGCGAAGCATGAAGTCTCCAGTAGCCAGCATCTGAAAGCCGGTTTAATGGGATGCCACTATACCTTCCGCTTGCTCAGACGCACATGCTAATCAGCATGCCGCTTGTCGAAATCCCACACCTCCTGAAAACCCATCAACAGGTTGAAGGCCTTGAAATCGTGCAGGGGGTCGGGCAGCCCATTGGAGGTGTGCGTACGTGCCAGGTGGGCGTACGCATTTTGCAGGGCCTGGCCCGCCGCCAGAAAACCCAGCGCCGGATAGATCGCAATGGAAAATCCCATTTCAGCCAGAACATCGGGCGCGAGCATGGGCGTGCGACCGGTCTCGACCAAGTTGACCAACAGGGGCGTACCGAAGGTTTTGCCGATGGTGGCCAGTTCCTCTTCGGTCTCCGGCGATTCGATGAACAGCACGTCAGCGCCCGCTCGCTCATAACGCTCTGCGCGGCGCAGTGCCTCGTCCAGGCCAAGCCCGGAGCGCGCATCGGTACGTGCCACGATCAGCATGTCGGGGTTGCTGCGCGCCTCTACCGCCACCCTGATCTTCTTCTCCATTTCTTCTACCGGTATCACCCGCCGATCAGGCGTGTGTCCGCACTTCTTGGGAAACTCCTGGTCTTCAAGTTGAATGGCCGACGCCCCCGCCCGCTCATACGTTCGAACGGTATGCGCCACGTTCAGCATACCGCCATAACCAGTGTCACCATCGCAGATCATGGGCAGCGACGTGGCACTGGTGAACGCTGCGACACGGTTGGCCATATCGGTCAGGGTGGCCAGCCCGGCATCGGGCAGGCCGAGGTAGGACGCCACGGTGCCGTAGCCCGTCATGTACAGGCATTGGAAATCCTGCTGGCTGGCGATGCGCACCGAGATCAGGTCGAATACACCAGGTGCCACCAGCAGTTTGCCCGGCTGGATAAGTGACTTCAGGGTTGCTTTCTGTTCGGTCATGCCTGGGTTCCTTGTGGTTGTGCTGGGTCAGACGCCGTGTGCCGGTCGCCATAAATATCGCAAGTCATGCCGTGTTCACGTGCAATGCTGTGCTCGAAGGCTTCGATCTCGGGGGTGATGTTCACGCCTCTGAACCCGCCGCGCACCGACTTGGCAGAGACATCTTTATAGGCGTTGCGAAAGCCCTCGGGCAGCGCTTGCGCCTGCGGCAGGGCCAACCACAGGCGCAGCAGGAAGCGCTTGCGCTCGGGAGCCTCCTCGTCCTCATACTCGGTGCGCGCATGCAGCACGATATGGTTGTTGATGAACTGCAGATCGCCCGGCTCGAAGTTCATGCTGAAGCACAGGTCGCGTCGCGCCAGCGTGGCGTCCAGCATGTCCAGCGCTTCGAGCTGCAAGGGCGTCAAGCGCGGCACCTCGGGAAAGGTCAGTTGTGCGGAATTGATGTGGTTGCGAATGTGCCGGCAAACAAATCGGCCATCCTGCATGCCAAACACCGGCGCCTCGTAATAGAGGGGCTCTTCGGGTGCCTGTTCGCCCTGCCGGCTGAACACGAAGGGTTGATACAACACCTCGACCAGATCGGGACGTTCGGCCAGCATGACATTGTGCGCCGTGATCGAACTGGAGATCATGCTTTCGCCGCCTGACTTGGCGACGCGCACCACAAGCAGCCCGACCAGGTCGCTGCCATCGGCGTGAAAATCCAGTCGCGAGGCCGTGTTGTAGCCCCGTCCTGTCTGCGCCCGATAGACACCGCCCGCATCGCGCACATCCGACATGAAGCTGCTGGCCTTGCCCTGCGGTCGCGGCACGCCAAGCTGCAGGCCCAGGCCCCAATAGAAAATGCGCAATTCCTCTTCCGAATAATCGCCCACCGGAAACCCTCGCATAAGCTTAAAGCCCCACTCGCGCTGGGTGCTCTCCACAATGGACGTCAATCGCGCACGCAGCGCCGAGTCGATGGGGAAGTCGGCGCCCGACATCTCGAAGCGGGATTTGCCGCTGGCTAGCGCGTGGGTGAGTGCGCGACGCAACCCGTCGATGTCCTCGGCGGTCAGCTGATAGATCCACGAGGTACTGTTCTCCAGATCGGCGCGGGTCCACCCGCGCGGCGCCTTGATCGGTTCAATCATGTCTGCGTCTCCTTGATCAGATGGGTTTCAGATCGATGGCATCGGCCAACGACTTCCAGAATTCGAAATTGAGCTTGTCCTGGGCGTTGAAATCGTCGACAGAATCGG
>JBAZPE010000551.1:0-2642 GCA_041648375.1 Burkholderiaceae bacterium
GCAGGCAAAGCAGGGCGCGGCTACGCAGCGAACCAATGTGCTGCCCTCAAGTTCGGACATGCGCGTCGAGCGCGATGGCGACTTGCGCTGGTTGGTCATCGACCGCCCGCCCGAGCAGCTCTTCCCGCGCGTGGTCGACTTCTGGACCGATACCGGCTTCGCCGTCGAGGTCAACGATCCCAAGGCTGGTCTGATTGAAACGGCCTGGGCAGAAAACCGGGCCAACATTCCGGAAAGCTGGTTGCGTCAGGCGTTGGGCATGTTGCTCGAAAGCGCTTACGACAGCGGTCAGCGTGAGAAATTCCGCACCCGTATCGAGCGCGTGGGCAACCGCACCGAAATCTATGTCAGCCACCGCCAGATGCTCGAGAAGCGCCTGGGCGGCTATGACGGTGGTCAGGTCCAGTGGGTGCACGGCGAAGAAGATCCGGGCTTGAACGCGGCCATGCTGGCGCGTCTGATGGTGTATCTGGGCATTGACATCGAGCGTGCACGTGGCTTGGTCGCAACGGCTGAGAACGCACCTCAGAAACCCTCCGTGCAGAACGTCACGGCTGATGGCGCTTCACTGCGTGTCGCTGAATCCTTCGATCGTGCGTGGCGTCGAGTAGGTATTGCGCTGGATTCAGGTGGCTTCTCGGTCGATGACCGCGATCGTTCCACGGGCGAATACTTCGTTCGTTATGTCGACACCGACACGGGTGTTCAAAACGAAGAGCAGGGCTTCTTCAGCCGGATCTTCCGTGGCGACAAGCGTGCCGCAGCTGCGCAATATCGGATCAAGCTCGCGGGTGACGGTTCGCAGACGCAAGTGACGGTGCTCAACGCTTCCGGCGATCGCGATAACAGCGCGACGGCTCAGCGTTTGCTCAACGTGCTGGCTGACAAGATGTAAGGCCTGATGCCACGGCGGCCGCAAGGCTTAGCCGTGGTGTCCGTCGCGTTGTGTGCAGACGGTCCAGGCAAGCAAAAACCCGGATGGGCTCATGCCTTTCCGGGTTTTTCACATTTGGGCGAGTCGCTGCGGCGCCACAAGCACAGGCGTTAAAAAACCCGGAGCGGCTTACGCCTTTCCGGGTTTTTCACCTTACGGCCACCGACGCGGCGGTGACCGTGGGCCATGCTTACTGGGGCGTGGTGCCCGTGCCCGTGCCCGGTGCGCTCGTGCCGCCCATCGTGCCGGCCGGTGCGGGCGTAGCAGGTGCGGTCGAGGGTGCCGTCGTCGAGGGCGCGGCAGCGGGAGGGGTTGCAGCGGGAGCAGCCGGTTCTTGCTTGCAAGCCGACAGGCCCAAGGCGATGACGGAGGCTGCGATTAAGGTTTTGGCGATCATATGTGCTCCTTTGGATGTAAATGCTTGTCAGGGAACTTTCATTCCTGACCCCAAGACTAACGCGTTTACCCTAATTGAAAAGTAGGAAAGTAAGAACGTAAGCATCCAAAACGCAACACCCCTTGCTCAAGTATTTCGTTCTTGTCTCAATGTTACGAGACGGCCCCTCTGCGCGTTTTCTGTCTTGTCTGGAAACGTGCCCATCATCATCGTATGTGTGGGAATCAACTGCGCTGATGCAGCCAACCGACCTGCGCCCACTCATCGAAGCATTCCCGCGTGGCCTGGGATGCGCGTTGCGCCAGCATCGAGTCCAAGGGAAGGCAGCGATGATCGGCAAGATGCTTGATGACCGCATTCAATGAAAGCGGCACGACTTCTCCGTTGATGAAAACGTTCTTGCCCCGGTAGATCAGGCGAGTGCGTCGGTCCAGCACCAGCTCGCCCGCATCGGGCCACTCATCCAGAAGATCCACATGGCCGTCGGGTTCATCGAATTGCACGCTGGCGTGCGGCTCGGTCAGCCAGCAACCCAGAAAACGGGTGGCAAGCGCTTCGTCGAATTTCACCCGCGAGACCGCTTTCAATGCCGTCTGCACCAGGGCTTCGGGAATCGCCGCAGGATCGCGCACAGCTTGCTGCTTGGGATCGCGGTAGATCTCGGTCAACACGGGGGCCGGCAGTGCAGGCTCGGCATAGGGGCCACCTGACATGCCAGCGCGTGCCATGATCTGGTCTGCCGCCGCCTCCAGCATCCCCTGCGCAAGCACGGCCAGTGTGGGGGATTTGAAGCCGATGGAGATCGTCATGCATTCACCCACCGCAACACCGTCATGCGCAACCTGGGGCGGCAGGTACAGCATGTCGCCCACGTCCAGTAAATGTTCTTCGTCGGGCACGAAATTCTGCAGCACCTTCAAGGGCAGATCCGGCTGCAGGGTCAGGTCTTTTTGCTGACCGATGCGCCAGCGCCGCTGGCCCTGGGCTTGCAGCAGAAACACGTCATAGCTATCGAAATGAGGGCCTACGCCACCGCCGTCGCCGGCGATGCTGATCATCATGTCGTCCAGACGGGCATCCGGAATGAAGCGGAATTGATGCAGCAGCGATGCAGCCGCATCGCTATGCAGGTCCGCACCCTGGAGCAGCACAGTCCAATGGGTATCCTTGGGCGTGGGCAGACGGGCGAACGGCCCGTGTTCCATTTGCCATTGTCCATCGTCCTGATAGATCAGGCGTGCCTGCACGTCGTCACTGCGCGCCATGCGCTTGATCTGCGTGAACGATAGCGGCGGTTTGAAGCCTGCGATA
>JBAZPE010000552.1:0-2634 GCA_041648375.1 Burkholderiaceae bacterium
CAATTGGCACCAGTTCACCCTGCATGGCATGCAGCCGCTGGACCTGGCGGCGCCGGTTACCCACGTCAGTTACTTCGAGGCCGACGCCTATGCACGTTGGGCGGGGTCGCGCCTGCCCAGGGAAGCGGAATGGGAACATGCCGCTGCACAGACGGGTGCGCCCAGCGCTACGCGCGACAACCTGTTGGAAGCTGGCCACCTGGCCCCTGTGGCCGCGGGCCAGCATGAAGGTCTGACACAGATGTTCGGGGACGTGTGGGAATGGACCGCCAGCAGCTACGACCCCTATCCTGGCTTTCGCACACCTGAGGGCGCTGTCGGCGAGTACAACGGCAAGTTCATGTGCAATCAGTATGTGCTTCGGGGCGGCTCTTGCGTCACACCGGTATCCCATATTCGCGCGACCTACCGCAACTTCTTCCCCACCGATGCACGCTGGCAGTTTTCAGGGATTCGTCTGGCCCGCGACGTCTGATGGGGCCGTTATACTTGCGGGCATGAAACAAGGACTCAGCATGGCCATCGGCGTCGCCGTTGGCGTGGCCATCGGATTGGCCCTACAAAATATTCTGGTCGGCATCGGCATCGGGATTGCTATAGCGATAGCACTGGGGTATGCAGGCGGTCGTCAGGACTGAACTGCGCGTGCCCCCCCTTTCCTTGCAGGAATCCCTGATGCCATCGATTGCGCCCAAGCACCCGCCCGCCCCCGACGAGGCGCGCGGAGATACCCAGCCCGAAGCCGACCCCACGCACACGCCTCTGGAAGAAGACGTCGAGGACGACGCCGATCTCGACAGGTTCCTGCCTGGCGCTTGAGCCGCCGAGCCGTTACAGTCTCGCATTGCCCAATTGTTATAGAGGACATGTCGTGACTGCATCCCCTTCCCGCCTGGTGCGCTTCAGCGCCGGTCCCATGGTCAACCCCGAGATCGGCAAACCCAGTCGACCTATGTCAGGTGACACCGTTTTCAAGACCATCAGCGGCTTTGAGGCCAATGAAGGCCGTGTGCTTTCCGGCATCTGGGAAAGCAGTGCGGGTACATTCCGCTCTGACACGACCGGCTATATCGAGTTCGGATACATCCTGGAGGGCGAAGCGCGCGTCGTCGATCCGGATGGCACGGTACACCCGTTGAAAGCCGGCGACCCCTTCGTCATGCCGGAAGGCTACAAAGGTCATTGGGAAGTGGATGAGCGCGTCAAGAAGGTGTATTTCATCAGTCGCTGCGACTGAGTGCCGATCTCACATCCCTGCATATCCCGAATGAAAGCCTGCGGCCCGGCCCGCAAGCGTCGCCCCACAGGAGGCTTGCCTTGCAGATACTGAACCACGCCCAGACTACGGCTCACCTGGGCTTCGAACAGCTTGTTGCCGCCCTGAATGATATGTTCGTTCAAGGCTGCCAGGTCCCCCTGCGCCATGCGCACACCATAGAGGATGGCCAGGGGCCCGCAGGCACCCTGCTGCTCATGCCCGCCTGGCAGCCGGGCGGTCGCTTGGGCGTGAAGACGGTGTCGATCTTCCCCAAGAACCACGAAAAGCAGCTGCCTGGCCTGCATTCGACCTACCTGCTGTTCGATGCGACCACGGGCGTGCCGATCGCCATGCTCGATGGCGACGTCATCACGTCCCGACGCACCGCAGCCGCCTCCGCCCTCGCGGCGACTCGCTTGAGCCGGCCTGACGCCAACACGCTGCTGATCGTGGGCTCAGGGCGCGTGGCAGAACTGCTGGCCCACGCTTACCGAAGTGTGCGCCCTATCGAAACCGTGATGGTGTGGAATGTCCGCACGCCGTCTGCGCTACGCCTGGTTGATCGCCTGTGCGAGCAGGGCATCGACGCGCGCCACGTCACGGACCTGCAGGCCGCCGTCCACATGGCAGACATCGTTACCTGCGCCACGCTGTCCGACACCCCGCTCATTCAGGGCGATTGGCTGCAACCCGGCACGCATCTGGATCTGATCGGCAGTTTCACGCCCGCGATGCGTGAAACGGATGCCATCTGTTTCGAGCGTGCCACCGTGTTTGTGGATACGGACGAGGCGCTGGCCAAATCAGGGGACATTCTGCAAGCCATCGAGGCAAATCGCTTCTCGCATGCTGCGCTCGGGGCAACGCTGACGCAATTGTGCCGGGGCGAGCATCCGGGGCGCACCCGTGCAGACGAGATCACTCTGTTCAAGTCTGTGGGCACCGCGCTGGAAGACCTCGCCGCGGCATCGCTGGCCTGGGACGCCTACCAAGCGGGCTGACGCTCGCAGTGCTTGCTGCGACACAATGCGAGGGCGCCAGCTCAGTGCAGCGACGCGGCCCCTAGGCGCCCCCGTCCAAAGTGGAGACGACCCGCGCTTACCCGCGATACTGCCTCTCGGCGCCAAACCGGCGATCCAGAAAATCGACGAACGCCTGGATCTTGGGTGCAAGATAGCGTCGACTCTTGTAGATCACGAACAGGGGCTCGGCGTGATCGAGCTGGAAGGATTGCAGAACAGGGACCAGGCGCCCCGCCGACAATTCACCATGGATGTGAAATTCGGCCAGCCGCACCAGGCCCGCACCATGAACGGCCAGTTGCATCAGCATGTCGCCCTGGTCGGCGCCCAATGTGCCGACTGCCTTGAAGCCCG
>JBAZPE010000553.1:0-2633 GCA_041648375.1 Burkholderiaceae bacterium
CCACAGCAAGCGCCACCAGCAGCCTGGTCCGACCCGTATGCTGACCGAGACCGACTGCGACATCCTCCCCTGCGGCAAGAATGTCGATGTCGCGGGCGAGACAGCATACACAGACCAGCGCCCCAAACAGATAGGGAAGCATGGGCGCGATGGTCGACAGACTGCGCTGTGCCGTCGATCCGGCCAGCCAGAATAGAATGCTGTCCAGCCCATCCTGATTGATGACCAGCACCGCCTGCGTGAACGCGGCAAACATGGCGGTCACCGCAGCACCAGCCAGCACGATCTTCAGGGAATAGGCACGTGAGCCTTTTGAAGTGCCCAGCATGCTCACCAATGCGCCCGCCGTGGCAGCACCGGCGAACGCAACCCACATCATGTGATGGAAAGATTCCAGCGGCACGAATGCTGCCACCATCACCAGGAAAAACATCGCTCCAGCGTTGATACCGAAAACACCGGGCGAGGCCAGCGGATTACGCGTGAGCGCCTGCATCAGTGCGCCCGCCACAGCCAGGCTGGCCCCCACGATCATGGCAATGATCGAACGGGACAGTCGCGTGGTCGTGACGATGATGTGGTCCACATTCGTGGGGTCATGGGCAACCAGTGCCTGCACAATAGTGGATGCCTCAATGGCGCGAGGGCCGGTTGCCAGGCTCAGCGCAAGCAGCACCATCAACGCCAGCACGCCAGCCGCAAGCGCCACTGGGTGCGCCATAAAGCGAGACCGATGCGTTGTCATCATCATGCGGGCAAAGCGAGCTGGCGGGAAATGTCGTCCAGCATCAGATTTGCGCCCAGCACACCGCCGGACAGGCTCCAGGCCACGTTATCGACTTCATACACACGCTGACTCTGCGGCGCATCCAGCCTTGCCCAGAGGGGATGCTCGCGCCACGCAAGATAGTTGCGTCGCACGGACGGTCTGTCCGAGCGCATCAGCACGAACATGATCTGCGCGTTCAGAAAGGGAATGGCTTCGCGCGAGGTGATCTTCTGCAGCGTCTGGCCGCTGTCAGCCTGATAAGGCGTGCGACTGAAGCCCAGCTGAGCCAGCACATTGCCCGAGAAACTGTTGGGCAGGTACGCACGAACATGATCCTCTCGAAAGTCCAGCACCGACACCGTCAAGGGCCACTGCGGCGCGTAGGCGCGAGCCAGGCTGGCCCGCAGCGACGACACCCTCGCGGCCCATTGCGCACGCACGGCATCGGCCTGCGACACTTTGCCAAATGCGCGTGCCATGAGGTCGAGCGACGCCTCGAAAGAAAACACGTCGTTCAATGCGATGGTGGGTGCGATACGCGAGAGCAGACTGTAGATACGCTCGTTGCGAAATCGTGACGCCACGATGAGGTCGGGCTCAAGCGAAACAATGTCCTCGAGACTGGGCTGGGTCTCGAGCCCCACCTGGGCCACGCCCCCGAGCGCGGGTCTTAGGTAGGCGTATACGGGCTTCTCCGTCCAGGACTCCACCACACCGACGGGCGTCACGCCCAGGCTGACGGCCGTATCGGTCGCACCCTGAAACAGAGTGATGACGCGCTGCGGTGCAGACGGCACCACCGTCACGCCCAATGCGTGCTGGATCCTGACAGTCTGCGACGCCTGCGACCGAGCGCCAGCGCCCAGGCCGGCGATCGACAGCACACCAGCCCCCATGGCCTTGAGCGCGTGACGCCGGCTTCGGAAGTCTCTCTCCCAGGTGTTGTCAGACATAGCCGTCAGAAACTCAGGGAATAGCCCAGCGTGACGGTGCGGCCCCGGCCAGCAAAATAGCGATTGGGCTCCACCAAAGCGCTTTGCGAGTAGTACGTGATGTACTGCTTGTCGAAAACATTGGCCATGGCCAGACGCATGGTGCCTTTGGGCAGCTTGTAGCTCATCGCGGCATCAACCAGGGTATAGCCACTGAAACGTTTTGCCGGGTCGTCGAATGATTTGCTGAAGGCATGCTGCACCTGAACAAAAGAAGACAGCTTTGGCGTCCAATCCGCAGACCAGGTCCCGATAAGCCGGTTAGGCGCCACATTCAAACCATCCAGCGCGGCATCCAGGCTCCCGTTGTCATCGCTATCGTAACGACCACGGCTGTAGGCATAGGACAACTTGCCGCGGTGCACGGGGTTGAATCGGTAGCCGATACTGGTTTCTATACCCTGTATGCGGGTCTTCTCTCGCGCCATCATGAACGCACCGTTGATCGGCACGATCCGCGTGCCGAAATCGGAATTGGACTGGTAATAGCTCAGGTCGTAATCCCAGTCGCCGTGCTTGACCCGTGTGCCCACCTCGACACTCTTGGTCAGAATAGGCTCCAGGCTGCTCAGGTTACTAACGCTGGTGCCCGGCGTGTTGATGGCGCGCAAGACACGGCCCACATCCGGCATACCGAAACCTTCGGAATAGCTCGTGAACAGACTCAGCCCTTCCACGGGCTCATAGACCAACCCGGCATTGAACAGCGTCTCGTCGAATTTAAGTTTGCCACCCTGCACATTCACACGGTTATAGCGGGCAAGCGTCTGATAGCTGTCGATGCGCAGGTCTGCCATCTCATGTCGCACGCCGCCATGCAGAGTCAGATTGTCCAGCAGCTTGAACTCGCCCTGCGCGAACACGGAAAGGTT
>JBAZPE010000554.1:0-2631 GCA_041648375.1 Burkholderiaceae bacterium
TCGGTTGTGGGCTTGGCCAGTGCGGGGCCTGTACGGTGCTGATCGACGGCGCGCCCGCGCGATCCTGTCTGATCCCTTCCGGTGGCGCTGCGGGAAAGGAAATCACCACATTGGAAGGTCTGGGTACCGAGGCCAGCCCCGGCCCGGTGCAACAGGCGTTCATTGATGAGCAGGCAGCGCAGTGCGGGTACTGCATCAACGGCATGATCATGGCCACACATGCGCTGCTGGCACGCAACCCCAATCCCACAGACGACGACATCCGCCAGGCACTCGCATTCAATCTGTGTCGCTGTGGCACGCACGTCGAAATCGTGCGCGCCGTCAAACGTGCGGCGCAACTGCTTGCCGGCGCGCCCACTGCCCCAAAAGTGAGCTGAAGCCATGACCTTACACACTCCGGTACACCCCGGCCGTCGACATTTCATGCTGGGCGCAGGCGCGCTGGTCGTCTCGTTCGCCATCCCCGTCACCGCCCGCCGGGCGAGGGCCGCAAGTGGCCCTGCCGTGGACGCTGGATCGCAACTCGTTCCCAAGGACAAGGTCGATTCATTCATCGCATTGCTGGACGATGGCAGCGTGGTTGCCAGCAACGGTCACGTCGATCTGGGCACAGGCTTGCGCACGGCCTACTGCCAGATCGTGGCCGAGGAACTGGACGTCGAGCTTTCGCGTGTGTCCATGGTCATGGGTGACACCGACCGCACGCCCAACCAGGGACCGACTATTGCGAGCGCCTCGATTCAGACCGCCGCCGTGCCCATGCGCCAGGCGGCGGCGCAGGCGCGGCACTTTCTGCTGAACCGCGCCGCGCAACAAATGAACGTTGCACCCGACACCCTGACCATCAAGGACGGCACGATCCACAGTTCGGCGACCGGCCAGCGTGCGAGCTATGCGTCGCTGATCCAAGGCCAGCGCTTCGAGCTGACGATAGACAAGGACGTGGTGCTCAAGCGCCCCGACCAATACACGCTGGTGGGCAAGCCGATTGCCCGCGTCGACATCCCGGCCAAAGTCACCGGCGGCCTGATTTACGTACACGACATGCGCGTGCCTGGCATGGTCCACGCCCGCGTCGTACGCCCCCCCTACCGGGGTCGTGACGGCGGCGAGATGGTGGGCAAGAGCCTGGAAAGCGTCGACGCCGAGTCAGTGCGCCACATTCCCGGCCTGATCAAGGTCGTGGTGCTGGGCGACTTCGTGGCGGTGGTTGCCGAACGCGAAGAGAACGCCATCAAGGCCGCGCGTGAACTGGCAGTCGTGTGGCGTTCACCGCCTCCTCTGGTCGACCTGCGCGACCTGGATGCCGCCTTGCGCAAAAACACCGACACGTTGCGCGCGCTGAAAGACGAAGGCGATGTACAGACCATCCTCGCGTCCACGCCCTCTGCCATGGAGGCCACGTATATCTGGCCGTACCAGATGCACGGGTCGATCGGTCCGTCGTGCGGGCTGGCGAGTTTCGAGGGCAAAAAGCTCGTCGTCTGGACGGGGTCTCAAAACCCGCACAACCTGCACAGCGACCTGGCGACATTGCTGAAAATGGACGAGGCGGATATTCGCGTGGTGCGCATGGAGGCATCGGGCTGCTACGGCCGAAACTGCGCCGACGATGCCGCCGCCGAGGCGGCGTTACTCGCACGCGAGATCGGTCGACCGGTGCGCGTGCAATTGATGCGCGAAGAAGAACATGCCTGGGAGCCCAAGGGCACCGCACAGATCATGGACGTCAAAGGCGCACTGACCCAGGACGGCACGCTGGCCTATGACTTCGTCACGCGCTACCCGTCCAATGGTTCACCATTGCTCGCCCTGCTCTACACCGGCGCAGAGAGCAGCGACCCCAACGTTTTCGAGATGGGCGATCGCACGGCCATCCCGCAATACCGCGTGCCCAATGCACGCATTGTCGCGCGCGACAGTCCGCCCATCGTTCGCTCATCCTGGATTCGCGGCGTGGCTGCGCTGCCCAACGTGTTCGCCCATGAGTCGTTCATCGATGAACTGGCCAGCCGCCATCAGGCTGATCCCGTTGAGTTCCGCCTACGATTCATGGAAGAGCCCCGCGCCATCGCGTTGGTGAAAGCGGTTGCCGAACGTGCACAATGGCAACCCCGCCCCAGCCCGATGAAACCTTCAGGGGATGCGCCGCGCGCACGCCTGCTGCGTGGCCGCGGCTTTTCTCAGCACCAATACATACATGGCAAGTTCCCGGGTGTGGGTGCGGCATGGTGCGCCTGGGCAGTCGAAGTGGAGGTCGACACCCAGACCGGTGGCGTGCGCGTCCTGCGTGTCGTGGCAGGTCAAGACTGCGGCATGATGGTCAACCCGGCAGGCGTGAAACATCAGGTGCACGGCAACGTGCTGCAAGTCACCAGCCGCACGCTGATGGAACAGGTGCGCTTTGATGCAAACGGCGTGACCAGCCTGGAATGGGGTGCCTACCCCATCCTGCGATTCACCGACATGCCGGAGATCGACGTTTTGCTGATGCCTGACGCAGGCAACCCGCCTCTGGGAGCTGGTGAATCGGCGTCTGTTCCTGGCCCTGCAGCCATCGCCAACGCCATCTTCGACGCGGCGGGCATTCGCCTGCGCGAAGCGCCTTTCACGCCCGAACGCGTGAAG
>JBAZPE010000555.1:0-2624 GCA_041648375.1 Burkholderiaceae bacterium
CACAAGCACAAGCAGGACACCGACGACAGGAAAGATCAGGTCCAGTTTTGCATCCAACGACCAGTTCCAGATATCGAAGGCCTCCCAGGGCATGAGTTTGGACGGGTCACCTATCTTGTACTCTCGCTGGGCATGCTCGCGACTGATGAAAAAGCCTGCCGCAAACGCAGCGCCCACTGCGGCACGGTTCGGCATGCTCATGCTGCGGCATGTCAGCATGAATACGGCCTGGATGAGCACGGCGTAGAGGGCGTGTTCGAAGTGCGTGATGTTCATGACCTCATGTCCGAATGATCGATTGAAAATTCATGCGGGACGGCACGGCGAACTGGGCAGGCCGCGCCCGCACTTTTACCGGTGATGACCGCGGCCGGGTTACCATGACGAGCATTCACACCGCACGACCGAGCCATCGACACTCTTCATGAAATTAGCCACCTGGAACGTCAACTCCCTGAATGTCCGCCTGCCGCAGGTCATCGAATGGTTGCAAGCCAATCCTGTCGATGCGCTGTGCCTGCAGGAGCTCAAGCTTGCCCATGACAAATTTCCCCTGCAGCCCTTTGCGGAGATAGGCTATCACGCGCAGTGGGCGGGTCAGAAAACGTACAACGGTGTGGCCATCCTGACCCGTACGCCTTCGACTGAGGTCGTGCGCAACATTCCGGGCTACGAAGACCTGCAGCAACGCGTCATTGCCGTTACGCTGCCCAGCGAGGCCGGCGATGTGCGCGTGGTGTGTGCCTACTGCCCGAACGGACAATCCCTGGATTCCGACAAGTACCAATACAAATTACAGTGGTATGCGGCGTTCCATGCGTGGCTGAAAGAGGAAAAGGCGCGTTACCCACGCATTGCCGTGCTGGGTGACTACAACATCGCGCCGGCAGACGAAGACGTGCACAACCCCGAAAAGTGGGTCGGCCAGGTATTGGTGTCCGAGCCTGAACGCCAGGCGTTCTTTGACCTTCTTGGCTTGGGATTCACCGACTCGTTCCGCCAGTTCGAACAGCCCGAAAAATCCTTTAGTTGGTGGGATTACCGCCAGTTCGCCTTCCGTCGCAATGCCGGCCTTCGCATCGACCATGTCCTGCTAAGCCAACCGTTGGCCGACGTGTGCACCGCATGCGTCATCGACAAGGCCCCGCGCGCGAACACCCAACCGTCGGATCACACGCCAGTGGTGGCGACTCTCTCGCTCTGAATACTGTTTTTTTATCGCCAGACAAAAATTAGTTTTTGGTCTGGGGCGCGGAAAGTTTGCGACTATCTGCGAGCAGGTTCGCCTGAAATGGCCCATAAAACCTATTCGCGAGACAAGCCATGATCCGAGCACGATTCTGTCCGACCCGCCGCCGCGCGGCCATCGCCACCTTGCTGGCGGTGTCTGTTTGCCTGCCTGCCATCAGCCATGCGCAAGCCGCCACGAAATACCCTGATAAGCCCATACGCCTGATCATCCCCTACCCCCCTGGCGGCGCCACCGATGTGATTGGTCGCATCGTGGGCAAGACCCTGGGTGATGAGATCGGCGGGCAGGTCGTTATCGAAAACCGGGGCGGCGCCGGAGGCAACATCGGCGCGGCTGAAGTGGCGCGTGCCGCGCCTGATGGCTACACCTTGCTGATGGGTGCCCTCACCTCGCACTCGGTCATGGCAACGCTGGAAAAGGACACCCTGACCTACAACCTGACGCGTGACCTCACGCCTGCCGGGATCGTTGGGTCAGTGCCGTTGATTGCCGTGGTCAATCCGAAGCTGCCGGTGAAAAACCTCAAGGAGCTGGTCGACTACGCCAAACAGAATCCCGACAAGCTGAACTTTGCATCGTCCGGCGCGGGCGCACCACAGCGCATGGCGATGGAACTGTTCAAGCAGATCACGGGCACGCAGATTCAGCACGTTGCCTATCGCGGCAGCGGCCCGGCGATGACCGATCTGGTGGGCGGTCAGGTGCAGACGATGACCGAGACGGTACCTGCGGCCATTTCCTTCGTGAAATCGGGCCAGTTGAGGGCCCTGGCGGTGCTCACGCCCGAGCGCATCTCAATGCTGCCTGACGTGCCCACCGCGAAGGAACAGGGGCTGGACGGGTTCAACGTCTCGTCCATGTTCGGCGTCATGGCGCCGGCCGGCACACCGCAGCCGATTCTGGACCGGATCAATGCCGCATTGGTCTCGGGTCTGAAGAAGGAAGCCGTGCGCGCACAGCTGCTCGAACAAGGCGTCTACGCCGATCCCCTGACCATCCCGGCATCCAAGACCCGCCTGCAGGCCGAAATCGATCAGTGGGCAAAAGTCATTCGCGATGGCAACATCACGGTCAATTGACGCATTCTTTTAATCTTTCATACGTAGAAAAAGTTCATGACGCAGAAAAAGGCACCACCGACCGACGAAGCATCCTCAGGTTTGCGCAAAGGGCTGACCAGCTATGGCGACAGCGGGTTTTCGCTGTTTCTGCGCAAGGCGTTCATCAAGGGTGCGGGCTACACCGATTCGGCACTCGATCGTCCGGTGATCGGCATTGCCAACACGGGCAGCGCCTATAACCCGTGCCACGGCAATGTGCCGCAGCTGATGGAGGCGCTCAAGCGCGGCATTATGCTGGCCGGTGGTCTGCC
>JBAZPE010000556.1:0-2624 GCA_041648375.1 Burkholderiaceae bacterium
GGTAATGTCTGGATAGTCGGCTCGCATCCCGGCAATCGCATGGCCCAGGAAATAGTGCGTGACCGAGGCGGCAGCCGCAATGCGGACGTGGCCACGTCGGCCCTGTGCGAGCGATTCCAGATCGGCCACGGCGCTGTCGAATTGGCGCAGGATGTGCTCGGCCTGAGGTTTGAAACGCTGCGCCTCATGCGTCATGACCACGCGACGCGTACTGCGATCAAACAGTTTGAATCCGACCGCTTCTTCGAATTGCTGGATGGTGGCGGTGAGCGCGGACTGTGTCAGGAACAGTTCCTTTGCGGCAATCGTGAACGAGCCCGCATTGGCCACGGCGACGAATGCGCGAAAGTGCCGCAGTGACGTATTCCGGTTCATGGTCGCGATTTATTTATCAATGAAATCGAACAGTAGACAAATAATAATCATTTGTCGACATGAATTGACTGGCCCTACTATGCCTGCATCACCACATGTGTCGCATGCGAATTCATTTTTCCAGGAGAGTTTCAATGCGCAGCCCTGGCTTACCGGCCCTTCCTTCCACGCAGACGCTGCTGCGCAGGCTTGGCCGCCTCGATCCTTTCCGCAATCCAGGGGTCAGCTGACTATGACGCGTGCATCTCCCGTTCGGCTGCTCATATCGTCTGTGGCCCAAGCGCGTCTGGGTCCGGAACTGGATGCGGCCATGCAAGGCCATGCCTTTGAAGTGGTGACGCCCACCGCAGATCCCGCCACCGCGCCTGGCGGTCTGCACGTGGGCTACTGGTCGCGTGACATCACTGGCCTGTCGACCAAGCACGATATCAAGGCGCCGCTGGAGGCCTTCTACACCAGCCTGCGGCAATCACCCGATCTGCAGTGGGTGCATGTGCACTCGGCAGGCGCCGACCGCCCGTTCTTTGCGGAGCTGGCCGAGCGTGGGGTGCGGGCCACGACCTCGCCCGGCGTGAACGCCGACGTGGTGGCACAAACGGCGCTGACCGGCCTTCTCATGCTGGCTCGTCACTTTCCGCTGTTAATGACGCAACAGCGCGAGCGTCGATGGGTCTCGCTGGTAGCCTCCGGATTGCCCGCCGACCTGGTGGGCCAAACCGCGCTGATCGCCGGTTGGGGGCCCATCGGTCAACGTATTGCCAGCTGCCTGCGTGTGTTGGGCGTGAACGTCATGGTCGCGCGAAGCTCCAGCACGCCAGTGGACGACCACACCGAAACGCTGGCCTATGAAGACATCGCGCGCCATGCCGGGCGTCTCGATTGGGTGGTGCTGGCCTGTCCACTCACGGATCGCACGCGCGGATGGATCAGCGGCGATGTGCTGGCTGCGCTCAAGCCGACGGCGCATCTGATCAACGTGGCGCGTGGTGAGATCGTCGACCAGGCGGCACTTGTCCAGGCCCTGCAGCAGAAGCGACTGGCTGGTGCGTACCTCGATGTGTTCGACCGGGAACCTCTGGACCCGGACTCACCGCTCTGGTCCTTGGACAATGTGATCGTCACCCCGCATGCCGCTGGTCACGCGGACGGCAACGAACGGCGAGTCGACCGCCTTTTTCTCCAACATCTGCGCGAGTGGGCCAGCCGATTGCCCGCCGCGCTGTCCTGATTGCACTCTTTGGAATCGCCATGGAATTCATCGCATCGCGCATCAACCGCATCAAGCCGTCCCCCAGTTCGATGGCAGGCCAGCGCGCCCGTGAGCTGCGCGCAGCCGGTCGCGACATCATCAGCCTGACTGCCGGCGAGCCCGACTTCGATACGCCGGATAACGTGTGCGAGGCGGTCGCGCGTGCCATGGCGCAATCGCGCACCAAGTACACCGACGTGGGGGGCACCCCCGAACTGAAGGCCGCGATCCAGGGCAAGTTCAAACGGGAAAATGAATTGGACTTTCCCACCAGCGAGATCATCGTGGGAACCGGCGGCAAGCAGATCATCTTCAATGCCTTGATGAGTACCGTGGAGCCCGGCGTCGAAGTCATCGTGCCGGCGCCGTACTGGGTGTCCTACCCTGATATCGTGCTGTTGGCAGGGGGGACGCCGGTGACGGTTCAGTGCCCGGCTGACAAGGGCTTCAAGCTGCAACCGGAAGATCTCGATCGCGCGATCACGCCCAACACGCGCTGGGTCATCCTGAATGCACCGAACAATCCCAGCGGCGCCGTCTACAGTCGTGAGGAGCTGCTCGCGCTGGCGGCCGTGCTCCAGCGTCACCCGCACGTGTGGGTCATGACTGATGATATGTACGAACATGTGCTGTATGACGGTCGCCGTTTCTGCACCATGGCGCAGGTCGCGCCCGAGCTGAAATCGCGCACATTGACAGTCAATGGCGTGTCCAAGGCGTATGCCATGACGGGCTGGCGCATCGGTTATGGCGCTGCCCCACAGGCGCTGATCAAGGCCATGACCAAACTGCAGTCGCAGTCCACTTCGAATCCATCCTCCATCAGTCAGGCCGCCGCCGTCGAGGCGCTGAACGGTCCGCAGGATTTCATCGCCGAGCGCTGCGCGATTTTCCAGGACCGTCGTGACAGGGTGGTGGCCGGTTTGAATGGAATCGCCGGAATCAGTTGCCACCTGCCGGAAGGTGCGTTTTACGTGTTTCCATCCTGCGAGCAGGTCTT
>JBAZPE010000557.1:0-2609 GCA_041648375.1 Burkholderiaceae bacterium
CATCGAAAACGATCACAGGCCCGGGCATGTCATCAATAATAGTTTAGGCCTAAACTAAATCTGCCAGAAAACGTGCTGTGTCTTTCCTCGTCATATTCAGGCTGTATGCGCTAGACGCCCAGATAGCGGCGCCAGAGCCCCCGGTCCGCATCCAGGGCCTTCGATTGCCCTTCCCACACCACCCGTCCGCGCTCCAGGATCACATGCCGATCGGCCAGACCCAGCAAGCGTTCGACGTACTTGTCGATCACCAGAATCGTTTGCCCTTCATTGCGCAGGCTGCCCAGGCAGTGCCAGATTTCTTCACGCACCTTGGGCGCCAGCCCTTCGGTCGCCTCGTCCAGGATCAACAGTCTCGGATTGGTCACCAGTGCGCGCCCAATGGCCAGCATCTGCTGCTCACCGCCCGAAAGCTGATTGCCCATGTTGTTGGCCCGCTCCCGCAGTCTGGGGAAAAAATCGAAGACCCGCTCGGGCGTCCAGGCCTGTTGCAGATCGGGATTGCGATGTGCGCTGAAAGCGGTCAGATGCTCACGCACCGACAGGTTAGGAAAACACTGGCGCCCCTCTGGCACGATAGCCAGACCCCGGCGCGCAATCTGATCGGGACTGCAACCCGCGATAGGCTGACCCGCGAACACGATATGGCCCTGACGCAGCGGGAGTTGCCCGAAGAGGGTTCGCAACAACGTGGTCTTGCCCATGCCGTTGCGTCCAAGCAGCGTCACGACTTCACCCTCGTTGATGCGCAGATCCACACCAAACAGCACTTGGCTGCTGCCGTATCCGCTCTCCACACCTTTGAGCTCAAGCATCGCCTGACTCCTGCAAGACGACCTTGGATGCGTCGTCATCATCACCCAGATAGGCTTGACGCACCGCAGGGTCTGCACGGATCTGATCGGGCGTGCCGGTCGCGATCACCCGCCCATACACCAGCACGGAAATCCGATCGGCTAACTGGAACACAGCCTGCATATCGTGTTCGACCAGGAGCATGGCGGCCTCACCACGCAGCGATTCGATCAGTTCGGTCAGTCGGAGTGTTTCGTCCGGTCCCATGCCGGCCATGGGTTCGTCCAGCAACAGCACGGCCGGGCGTGCGGCCAGCGCGAGCGCGAACTCGAGCTTGCGTTGCTCGCCGTGTGGCAATGTGCCGGCGACCCGATCCAGCAGCTTGACGTCGATTGCGCATTGGGCCGCCAGATGACGCGCCGACTCTGCCAGCGCGGTTTCGTCGGCACGGGGTCGCCAGAACCGGAAACTGCTGCCTGCGTGCGCCTGTACGGCAAGCAGCAGGTTGTCCATGACCGTCATGGACTTGAACACATTCGTGATCTGGAACGACCGTGACAAGCCGGCGGCGACTCGTTCATGGGCCTTCAGGCCCGTCACGTCGCGCCCGTTCAGACTCAGCGTACCGGCATCGGGCGACAGGCTGCCTGCGAGCACATGAATGAGCGTGGACTTGCCTGCACCGTTCGGGCCGATCAGCGCGTGAATTTCGCCCGGCCACAATGTCAGCGAGACCTCGTCGGTGGCGCGCAGCGCCCCGAATCGTTTGACCAGCCCATGGGCCTGGAGCACAGGAACAGATGCGCCGGTCATGCCCGCCCCGCCCGCATGAACAAGCCCGCCAGCCCGCGTGGTGCAAACAGAACCACGGCCAGCAGCAGCACACCCAAAGGCATGTGCCAGTAATCGGTCCACTGACGCAGGAACTCTTCGAGCAACAACATGGTGGCAGCCCCGGCTACGCCCCCTAAACGCAGCCCGATCCCGCCCACCAGCACCATGATCAGCAGATTCGCCGATTGGGTCCAGTGCATGAGCGATGGCGATACGAACAAATTATGATTGGCCAGCAAGGCCCCCGCCAGGCCCGCCAGGGCACCGCTGATCACGAAGGCGGTGAGCTTGATGCGATAGACCGGGTAGCCCAGCGCCTGCATGCGCGATTCGTTTTCACGGATGCCCTGCAATGCCATGCCGAACCTGGCGTTGACCAGGCGGCTGAACAAGGCACACACCAGCGCAAAGATGGCCAGCACGACGTAGTAGAACGACACGTCATCGGCCAGATTCACACCCGGCAATGTCGATGCCGCCGCCATGTTCAACCCGTCTTCTCCCCCATACTGGCGCAGGGAAATGAAGACGTAGTAGATCATCTGCGCGAAGGCCAGCGTGATCATGATGAAGTAAACCCCTCGCGTGCGCAGCGAAATCGCGCCCGTGATCAGGGCCAGCAACGCGGCCACCCCCACGGCGATCGGCCAGCCCACCAGTGCCGACGTCATTCCGCTCACTCCCAGGATGGCCACCATGTAGGCACCCGCACCAAAGAACGCCGCATGCCCGAGTGCCACCATGCCGCCATAGCCCAGCACGAGATTCAGACTGGTGGCGGCCAATGCAAAAATGAGCACCCGGCGCACGAACGAAATATAGAAATCCAGACCAAGTGCGGGCGCGACCAGCGGAAACGCAGCCAGCACGATCAGCAGCCCCACGGTGAACCAGCCATAGCGTGTCATGGCTAGCCTCTTGCCGGGAAAAGACCGGCCGGGCGGAACACCAGCACCGCTGCCATGAGGACATAGATGGCA
>JBAZPE010000558.1:0-2603 GCA_041648375.1 Burkholderiaceae bacterium
GCCCGCAAGCGAGCGATGGCATCAGGCTCGCGCGATTACTGTGCGTCGAGCACGCGCTGCGCTTCCTCGCGCACACGCGCAGGCGCTGTTCCGCCGATGTGCGAGCGGGCAGCGACCGAACCTTCCAGTGTCAGCACGGCGTGCACATCTTCGTCGATGTTGGCGTTATAGGCGCGCAGTTCGGCAAGCGTCAGATCGGCCAGATCGCAGCCCCGGGCCTCGCAATCGCGCACGGCGTGGGCGACCACTTCGTGCGCGTCACGGAAAGGCAAGCCACGCTTCACGAGGTAGTCGGCCAAGTCAGTGGCGGTTGCAAACCCTTGTAGCGCTGCCGCACGCATGGCATCCGGCTTGACCTTGATGCCGGCAGCCATGTCCACGAAAATCGTCAACGTGTCGCGCACCGTATCGGCGGTGTCGAACAGGCCTTCCTTGTCTTCCTGATTGTCCTTGTTGTAGGCCAGCGGCTGGCCTTTCATCAGGGTCAGCAAAGCCACCAGGTGACCATTCACCCGGCCCGTCTTGCCGCGAGCGAGTTCAGGAACGTCCGGGTTTTTCTTCTGAGGCATGATGGAACTGCCCGTGCAGAAACGATCGGCCAGATCAATGAATCCCACGCGCGGGCTCATCCATATCACCAGCTCTTCCGAGAACCGGGAGATGTGGGTCATGATCAGTGCAGAGGCGGCGCAGAACTCGATCGCGAAGTCGCGGTCGGACACGGCGTCCAGCGAATTGCGGCACACGCCATCGAAGCCCAGGCTGCGGGCCACGCGTTCGCGGTCGATGGGATAGCTGGTGCCGGCCAGTGCCGCCGCACCCAGGGGCAGACGATTCACACGCTTGCGGCAATCGGCCAAGCGTTCGGCATCGCGGCCGAACATCTCGGCATAGGCCAGCAGGTGGTGGCCGAAGGTGACGGGCTGGGCCACCTGCAGGTGCGTGAATCCGGGCAGAATGGTGTCTGCGTGCTGCAGGGCCACGGTGGCCAGGGCACGGCGCAACTCGCCCAGCAGGCCGATGATCACGTCGATTTCATCACGCAACCACAGTCGGATGTCGGTGGCCACCTGATCGTTGCGCGAGCGCCCGGTATGCAGACGCTTGCCGGCATCGCCCACGAGTTCGACCAGGCGTTTTTCAATGTTGAGGTGCACGTCTTCGAGATCGAGCAGCCATTCGAACTTGCCGGCCTGAATCTCGGCCAGGATGGTTCGCATGCCACCTTCGATGTCGCTGCGGTCCTGGGCGCTGATCACACCTTGCGCGGCCAGCATTTCGGCGTGGGCAAGCGAGCCACGAATATCGTGTTCGGCCAGACGCTTATCGAAATCGACAGACGCGGTATAGCGTTTGACCAGATCGGAGACGGGTTCGGAGAAGCGGGCGGACCAGGCTTGGCCTTTGTTGGCGAACTGGTTCTGGGAGTCGGTGTTGGATTTTGACATGGTGTCTGGATTATAAGATGCTCCTTGCCTGACCGCTTGGCGGTCTTTGCGGACGACAAAAATGACGCTGGACGATACTTTTCTGCTGGTGGACAGCTATTTCCCCCGTTCGCCCTGGGCGCAAACGGCTGCCAGCATTGCGCTGGTGGCTGTGGTCGCGCTGTTCACCCAATGGGTCGTGGCCCGTGCGTTATTGCACATTACGGGGCGGCTGTTGCGTGCGGCAGGGCGGGGCGACTGGAACGACGCGCTGTACAAGCGACGGGCTTATCACAAGATCTGGTATGCAGTGCCCTTTGCCGTGGTGTACTTGCTCGCGCCCAGCGTGCCGCACATCGACCGCGCGGTCGCGCTGATTACGCGGGTGGCCCTGATCGGCACCTGGATCTGCCTGTTTTCGGCCTGCAGTTCGGTGCTCAGTGCCTGGCAGGACACCTACGCCTCGACGGCCCGCGCGCAGACACGGTCAATCAAGGGCTACATCCAGATCGGCAAGATCGCCCTGTATGTGGTGGGCTCGGTGTGGGTGCTGTCGATCCTGATCGACCGTTCGCCTTTGCTGATGATTTCGGGGCTGGGTGCGTTGTCGGCAGTGTTGTTGCTGGTGTTCAAGGACACCTTGCTCTCGCTCGTCGCCAGCACGCAGCTCACCTCCAACGACATGTTGCGCATCGGCGACTGGATCGAAATGCCGCAGTCGGGTGCAGACGGCTTCGTACGTGATATCGCCTTGCACACCGTGAAGGTGCAGAACTGGGACAACACCGTCACCACCATCCCCACCTACAAGCTGTTTTCCGAGAGCTACCGCAATTTCCGGCAGATGTTTGAATCCGGTGGGCGGCGTATCAAGCGAACCATGCGGATCGACGCAGCCAGCGTGCGCTTTCTGGATGAGGGCCAGGCCGAGCGCCTGGTGCATTTTCACCTGCTGCACGACTATCTCGAGGCCAAGCGCACCGATATCGACACGGCCAATCGTGCGCTGGGCGAACTGGCCGAGATACCCGCCAATCGACGCCGCCTCACCAATCTGGGCACGTTCCGCGCCTATGCGCTGGCGTTTCTGAAGCAGCACCGCGAGCTCAGGCAGGACATGTCGATGATGGTGCGCATGATGGAGCCGCAATCCGATGGCATTCCGGTCGAGGTCTA
>JBAZPE010000559.1:0-2599 GCA_041648375.1 Burkholderiaceae bacterium
CCCCGCTGGTGCGCCGGGTACGCGTGTCGTGGCGCGCAGGGCACGGACGTCGGCGTCGATGTGTGCGCGTCGACTCATGATGTTGAGGTCTTCGCATGGACCATCGATCAGCTCGCCATGCACGGCTGCTGCACCATCGAAAGCGTAAGGGGAGAGCGGCTGGGACAGCGTGTGGTCCACACCGCCCAGTCGTACGCCGGCACCCTCGAGCAGCGTGATCACGCGGTCAATGCCGTCAAACGCCGAGAACGGGCCATCGCGATCGATGCGTGCGACGCTGATGCGCCAGTCGAATGTATTCATGTCCGAATCGGCCGGCCAGCAGGCGATTTCGCGGGTCGTGCCGCCGCCGTTTTTCCAGGGCACGGCAGGCAACTGCGCCAGCGTGAACGGGGTGCACGCCGCGCACGGCGGCGTGTGCATCGACGTCATCGAGAGGGGTTGGGCGGAATCAGACACGGGTGAGCACCGCCTGAAGAAATTCGCGTGTACGGGGCTGGGTGGGCTGGCCAAAAATCTGACTGGGCGGGCCGGCCTCGATGATGCCGCCACCGTCCATCACGATCACCGCGTCGGCCACTTCCTGTGCAAACCCCATTTCGTGCGTGACCACCATCATGGTCATGCCCTCAGACGCAAGCATCTTCATGACCTTCAGCACTTCACCTACCAGTTCGGGATCCAGCGCCGAGGTGGGCTCATCGAACAGCATGACGCGTGGTCGCATGGCCAGCGCGCGTGCAATGGCCACGCGTTGTTTCTGACCACCGGACAGACTGGCCGGCATGGCGTCTGCCTTGTGATCCAGTCCGACCTTGCGCAGCAGTTCGTGCGCCTGTTCCTGTGCGTCCTGCCGGGAGGTGCCGCGCAGTTTGCGGGGCCCCAGCGTGATGTTCTCCAGCACGCTCAAGTGGTGGAACAGGTTGAACGACTGGAACACCATGCCCACTTCCTGGCGCAAGCTGTTCAGATCGGACTCGGGCATCATCTTGCCGGCGGCCAGCAGCGGCTTGCCGCAGACTTCGATGTCGCCTGCCTGCCCGATCTCCAGGCCATTGCAGCAGCGCAGCAAGGTGCTCTTGCCCGAGCCGCTGGGGCCGATCACGACCACCACCTGGGAGGGCATGACATCCAGATCGACATCGCGCAACACCACGTTGTCGCCGAAGGCTTTGGTCAGGCCGCGAACGCGGATCATGGGGGGTTGTTCAGCGTGCGTCATTGCACCATTCCTCCAGCGCGCAGGCGCAGTTCTATGCGTCTGAGCGCATACGTGGTCACACCCGTGAGCACGAAGTAGATCACCGCTACGGCCAGATAGACTTCCAGCGAACGGTAAGACACCGAAATGATTTTCTGACCTTCATGCATCACGTCGTGAATGGTCAGCAACGACACCAGCGCGGAGTTCTTGATCAATGCAATGAACTCGTTGCCCAACGGCGGAATCATGCGTACGAAGGCCTGGGGCAGCACGACATTGATCATCGACATGCGTGCCGGCATGCCCAGCGAACGGGCGGCTTCGACCTGCCCGCGATCGATGGACTGGATGGCTCCCCGGACGATCTCGGAGATATAGGCACCCGAGTAGATCGACAGCCCGATGACCCCGCAGACGAACGCCGGCAGCAGAATGCCGAAGTGCGGCAGACCAAAGAACAGAATGAAGAGCTGAACGAGCAAGGGGGTGCCACGGATGGCTGCGACATAGGCCGAACACAGGCCGTAGACCACACGGCGCGTGGGATCAAGTCGCCCGATGCCCACCAGCAGCCCGATGATGCAGCCGCATGCCAGGGAAACGGCCACGAGCTCAATCGTCACCAGCGTGCCATTCAGAAGGTCCTGCCAATTGGCCCAGACCGGAGAGAAATCCAGATTCATAGCCGCGCCTTATTTGTTGCTGAACCACTTCTTGACGATGGCGTCGTAGGTGCCGTCCGCCTTGATTTGCGCAAGCGCTTTGTTCAGGGCGGCGGTCAGCTCAGGCGTGTCCTTGCGCACTGCCATGCCGTAGGCTTCAGTGGTGAGCTGCTCGGGCAGCACTTCCAGATCGCCGCGGGTGCGCGCATATTGATAGGCGGCGGGCAGCCCCGTCACAGCGGCGTCGGCGCGGCCGATGGCCACCAGGTTGAACATCTGATCGTTCTTTTCGACTTCAACCAGTTGCACCGTGGGGTAGTGTTCCTTCAGATAGCTCACCGATTTGGTGCCGACCTGTACCGACACACGCTTGCCTTCCAGATCCTTCAGCGAGCGAATCGCCGGGTTCCCGGGTTTGACCATGGCAACCAGACCGCCGGCGTAATACGAGTCGGCGAAATCAACCACCTTGCGACGCTCGTCGGTGATGTAGATGGCTGAGACCGCCATGTCATAGCGGCGCGATATCAATCCGGGGATCAGACCCTTGAAATCGATCTGGGTCCACTCCACGGGGCGGCCCATCACCTTGCCCAGTGCCTCGACCAGCTCGACATCAAACCCGGTGATCTTGCCGTTTTCGACGAACTGCATGGGCGGGAACGTGGCATCGGTGGCCACGCGCAGTGCTTCCGGTTTCTGTGCCAGCGCCGGGCTGGACAGCATCAGGACG
>JBAZPE010000560.1:0-2596 GCA_041648375.1 Burkholderiaceae bacterium
TGTGGACAACATGGGTGCGGTGCAGGCCCTGGTCGGCAGGCTGGCCACGGCCGGCCACCGGCGTATCGGCATGGTGACCGGCCAGCGACAGGCGTCGGACCGTGCCCAGCAACGCTGCAAGGGCTACGCGTTGGGCATGCAGGCAGCGGGACTCGCGCCCCTGCCGATCTGGGAAGTGCCCTTCGCGGCGACCGCAGTGCAGGTGCTGCAACGCTATCTGAGCGAGCAGGCGCCCCCTACGGCGCTGGTGTGCAGCAATGATCTGCTGGCGATACGCGCGATACGTGCCGCCTGCCTGGCTGGGTTCTCCGTACCCAGGGACATCAGTGTGGTGGGCTTTGACGGCATCGCCATGGCCGCAGACCTCACGCCTTCGCTGGCCTCGATTTCACAACCCAACCGGCAGATCGGATCGACGTGCGTGACCTTGCTGTGCAACGCCCTTGCCGACCAACAGCTTCTTACTTCACGCGACAGCGTGGACCTGCCGTATGGCTGGACCAGCGGCGAATCTTGCCAAACCCTCTCTTCCCCACCCACTCAGGATGCATCATGACCGCACTTGCTTCATCCCTTAAACGACTGGCGCTGCTGGCGGCGGCCACCGCCTTCACCGGCACCGCCATGGCCCAGAACGCCATCTGCTACAACTGCCCCACCGAGTGGGCGGATTGGGGCACGCAAATCCAGGCCATCAAGGCCGACACGGGCATTACCGTGCCACCCGACAACAAGAACTCGGGCCAGTCGCTGGCCCAGCTCGTTGCCGAGCAGTCCAACCCGGTCGCCGACGTGACCTATCTGGGCGTGACCTTCGCCATCCAGGCGCAGAAAGACGGCGTCGTCACGGGCTACAAGCCCGCGAACTGGGAGCAGATTCCCGATGGCCTGAAGGACCCGAACGGCGACTGGGTGGCCATCCATTCCGGCACGCTGGGCTTCATGGTGAACAAAGCGGCACTGGGTAACAAACCGGTGCCGCAATCCTGGGCCGATCTGCTCAAGCCCGAATACAAGGGATTGATCGGCTATCTGGATCCCTCGTCAGCCTTTGTGGGCTATGTGGGTGCCGTGGCGGTGAACGAAGCGATGGGCGGCAATCTGGACAACTTCCAGCCTGCGATCGAGTACTTCAAGAAGCTGCAGAACAATGAGCCCATCGTGCCCAAACAGACCTCCTACGCACGTCTGCTGTCGGGCGAAATCGGCATCCTGCTGGACTATGACTTCAATGCCTATCGTGCGAAGCACAAAGATAAAGCGGATGTGGAATTCGTCATTCCCACAGAAGGCACGGTCGTCGTGCCCTACGTCATGAGCCTGGTAGCCCGCGCTCCGCATGCCGAGAACGGCAAGAAAGTGCTGGACTATGTGCTGTCGGACAAGGGTCAATCTATCTGGGCAAACGCCTATCTGCGGCCAGTGCGCAACGTCGCCCTGCCCAAGGCAGTGGAAAGCGTGTTTCTGCCCGCCGCGCAATATGCCCGCGCCAAGGCCGTGAACTACCAGAAGATGGCTGAGGTGCAGAAAGACTTCGCCACGCGCTACATGCGCGAAGTGCGCTGATCGAACGAGGGTAGACCAAGATGAGCCTGACCTTGTCCAGCGCCATGCGCGCACGTGTTCTGCTGCTGGCCGTCAGTGCACCGGCCGTGGCGTTCTTCGCCGCGTTCTGGTTGCTGCCCGCCAGCATGCTGATCGCGCTACCCGCCAGACAGGGTTGGCGCACCTACTTCGCCACCCTCACCGATCCCCTGTACTTGCAGAGTCTGCTGCAAACCCTGGGCTTGTCTATCGCCACCACGCTGGCCACGCTTGTCATCGGCGCCGTGATGGGGCTGTCGCTTGCCAGGCATCGGTTTGCCGGGCGCGGACTGCTGCTGTCCCTGTTGACACTGCCCCTTTCTTTCCCGGGTGTGATCATCGGCTTTTTCATCATTTTGCTGGGCGGACGTCAAGGCACGCTGGCCAACCTCTCGGTCGCACTCGGCGGCGAAAGACTGACCTTCGCCTACGGCTTGCTCGGGTTGTTCCTGGGCTACCTGTACTTTTCGCTGCCACGCGCGATCGCCGCCTACACGGCTGCGGCCCAGTCGCTCGATCCCCACCTGGAAGAAGCCACGCGTTCGCTGGGCGGTAATGGGTGGGCGGTGGCCCGTGACGTGTGGTGGCCCCAGTTGCTGCCCACCACCATGGCGTGCGGCGCCATCGTCTTCGCCACGGCCGTGGGCGCATTCGGCACTGCGTTTACGCTGTCCAGCAAGTTTGAAGTGCTGCCCATCACCATCTACAACGAATTCACCAACTACGCCAACTTTGCCCTGGCGGCCAGCCTGTCGATCACGCTGGGCCTGATCACCTGGTTCGTGCTGTGGCTTGCGCGACGCGTGGCCGGTCCCGCCGCCGTAGGAATCTAAGCATGCGCCATCACCCTCAAAAAATGCCACCCGCGATGTGGCTGATCACCGCAATCGTCACCCTGTTCATGCTCACGCCCATGCTGCTGTCGATCATGGCAGGCCTGGTTGAAAACTACAGCCAGGGCCTCTCCAGTGGCTTGACCACGCGCTGGCTGCGAGACGTGTGGGCAGGTTAT
>JBAZPE010000561.1:0-2577 GCA_041648375.1 Burkholderiaceae bacterium
CCAATCGAATGCCGGATCGTCCAGGTCCAGCATTCGTTTTGCATTGCGGCCGGGCTCCCCCGCCCCCACCATTTTCAATTCATTGTGCAAAATCGCATAACTGCGATTGGCGAACACCACGGTCACGATATCGAGCTGCTCGCGGGCGTGTGTCCACAGTGCCTGCATGGTGTACATGCCACTGCCATCGGCCTGCATCAGAATGACCTTGCGATCCGGACATGCCACCGCGGCCCCTGCAGCCAGCGGCAGGCCGATACCGATGGCGCCGCCCGTAATCTGCAGAAAATCGTGCGGTGCTGCCCCAAACGTCGATTTGAACGCATCGCGCCCCGAAGTCACCGATTCATCACAAATGACGGCGTTCTCCGGGCACAGCACACCAATGGTCTGAATGATGCTCGCGGCATTCAATGCACCGCTGGGCAGATCCGGTCGCACGGGTTCAGCCAGCAGAGGCTTATCGGCCGCGCTGACACCCACTGCGTCGGCCAACTGTTCGAGCGCGTCGAACAGATCATCGGTCGCGCGCGTCAGTGAGATCACTTCGCAGTCATCGGGCGCGAGCAGGCTGGGCTTGTTGGGATAGGCAAAAAATGCGACGGGCGCCCGCGCACCGATCAACACCAATTGCTCGGTACCCGCCAGGGCGGCCAGGGCGAGGTCGATACTGAAAGGCACACGATCGATGGGCACACGACCCGCACCGCGCTGCATGCGGCCGTTGGCCTGCTGCGCCATGATGCGCGCACCTGTTTTCTGTGCGATTCGGCTGGCCAGCTCCAAAGCCGGTGCACGCAAGGCCTTGCCCGACAGCAGAATGACCGTGCGTTTGCCTGAACGCAGGGCGCCGGCCACCTGCTGCAGCGATTGCGCCTCGACCCGCGTGGGTGCCGCAGGCGTCGCCTGATGGATCTTGGCAGGTGCATCGCTCCAGGCTGCATCGGCTGGCAGAATCAGCGTGGCAATGCCGCCCTGCCCTTCCATGGATGCTTCCACGGCGCTGGCCGCCGCAGGCGAGACATCGTCGGCCGAACCAATACGTCGCACCCAATTCGACATGGGGCGGGCCAGGCTTTCGATATCGCTGGACAGCGGCGCGTCATACTGCTGATGCCAGGTGGCGTGCTCGCCCACCACGTTGATGATGGGTGTGTTGGCACGACGGGCGTTATGCAGGTTGGCCAGGCCATTCGCAAGCCCGGGCCCCAGATGCAGCAGCGTCGCGGCCGGCTTGTCCGCCATGCGCGCATAGCCGTCGGCAGCACCGGTGACCACGCCTTCGAACAGCCCCAGGACACAGCGCATGGCGGGCTTGCGATCGAGCGCCGCCACGAAGTGCATTTCTGACGTACCGGGGTTGGCAAAACACACATCGACGTCATTGGCCAATAGGGTGTCGCACAGACTATCTGCTCCGTTCATTCCTGCTCCTGATGAAAATCGGCGAACCTGGCGCTCGCCCGAAAAGTTGAATTACTGCGCTTCGATGCCACGCGCCTTCACCACGCCTGACCACCGCTGGCGCTCGGCGCGCTCGAACGCCGCAAGCTCAGGTCCGAAACGCGTGCCCGGTTGCGCGCCCAGGCTATCGAATGCCGACACCAGTTCAGGCACGACCAGCGCGCGGCGGCTCGCCTCGATCAGGGTGTCCACAACAGGCTGCGGGGTGCCCTTGGGCGCATACAGCGCAAACCAGGCCGTCACATCCAGGTCCTTCACGCCGGACTCCACGGCGGTCGGCACATCCGGCAATTGGGGTGCGCGCTTGGCCGAGGTGACGGCAATGGCGCGCACCTTGCTGCCATCCTTGACCTGGGCCAGCGTGCTGGGAAGGTTATCCATCAGGATGTCCACCTGCCCGCCCACCACGGCCGGCAGTGAACCCGATACGCCCTTGAACGGCACATGCAGCAACGAAATCCCGGCCGCCTGTTCGAAAAAGGCACCGGTCAGATGCACCGATGAGCCCACGCCAGGTGAGGCATAGCTCATGGGCTTGTCCTTGCTGCGCTTCGCTGCGGCGATCAGGTCAGGCAGCGACTTGATGGGCGAGGCCGCATTCACGGCAATGATGTTGGGCGTGGTGGCCACCAGCGCGATCGGCACGAAGTCACGCTCGGGATCGAACGGCATGTCTTTGTACAGAAACTGGTTGATCGATTGCGTGCCGATCGTGCCCAGCACCAGTGTGTAACCATCGGGCTGCGCACGCGCCGCATAGCCCACCCCGATATTGCCGCCCGCGCCCGCCCGGTTCTCGCTGACGACGGTCTGCTTGAGTTCCTGCTGCAGCGCGCGCGCCATGCTGCGGGCAAACAGGTCGGTCGATCCCCCAGGTGGGAAGGGAATGACCAGCGTGATCGGTTTGTCCGGATAGGTGCCGGCAGCCTGCGCGAACAGCGGCGTGGCACCGAATGCGACGATGGCCATCAACGCCAGCGCGGCAAAGCGTGCCCGTGGCGCTCGTGCCGGCAGATGGAAGATCGAATGAGGCTGCGTGTTCATTTGCTATCTCCTTGGGGTCATCGGCGCTCGCCCCTACAGCGTGGCAGTCACCGGCGGATGTGAGTCTGA
>JBAZPE010000562.1:0-2572 GCA_041648375.1 Burkholderiaceae bacterium
TCCGTCGTCACGCCGTGAAGCGGGTCCAGCTCAGGCCACCATGTCGAAGACCAGTATTTCGGCATCGTGGCCAGACTCGATCACCATGCCGGGCTCGTCGACCAGCATCAGTGCATCGCCGGCACTCAGCGCATGGCCATTCACGGTGACCGCACCTCTGGCCACCTGCACGTAGCCGCGACGACCTGCGGCCAACGCATGTTCGATGCGTTCGTCTGCATCGACCAATGCCGCATAGACGATCGCGTCTTGACCGATGGTCAACGATCCTTGCCGACCATCAGGCGACACGATGGCACGCAGTACACCGCGTTTCTCGGCAGCCGGCACCTCGTTTTCCTGATAGTTGGGGCGTGTGCCGGTGAACTTGGGCTGAATCCAGATCTGCAGGAAATGCGCCGGGTGTTGCGCATCGGGATTGAACTCGCTGTGCTGCACCCCCGTGCCGGCGCTCATCAACTGCACGCCACCCGGACGCAATGTCGACCCGTTGCCCATGGAGTCCTTGTGCGCCACGGCCCCCGAGAGCACATAGGTCAGGATTTCCATATCGCGATGGCCATGGGTGCCGAAGCCTTGCCCGGCCGCCACGCGGTCTTCGTTGATCACGCGCAACGGGCCCCAGCCCATGTGCTGCGCGTCGTGATACTCACCGAACGAGAACGAGTGATAACTGTCGAGCCACCCGAACTGGGCACGGCCGCGATCGGCTGATTGGCGAATGATGTTCATGATGCACTCCGTTGTTGGCATCAAATTGATGCGTCGATGGAGTCATCATAGAAGCCGTGATTCAGATTAAAAAGCGCAATTTTTACAGAAAAATCATCTAATTTTTAGATTAATTCCTAGTTGCGCCCCGATCCCGCTGACCTTCCAAACCGCAGCCCTGCCCACGACACTACTGCTTGGGCACGTCGGCCGCGCGCACGATGGCTTCCCATTTATTGCTTTCGGACGCCACATACTTCGCGAACACCTCGGGCGTGGAGCCGACCGGAATGGCGCCCAGACCCGCATACTGCTCGGCAATCCTGGGTTGCTTCAGCGCCATGGCCGCGTGCTCCTGCAGCTTCGCCACGATGGGGGCCGGTGTGCCCTTGGGCGCCCAGAAGCCATACCAGGTGCTGATGTCGAAGTCGGGGTAACCGGATTCGGCAATGGTCGGCACGTCGGGCAGCTCCGCGACGCGCTTGCGCGTGGTCACCGCCACCGGGCGCAACTTGCCCGACTTGATGAAGGGCATGGCCGAAGGCATGGAGTCGAACATGAGCTGGATCTGCGAGCCCACGAGGTCGGTCAATGCGGGCGCGCTGCCTTTATAGGGCACATGCTGCATCTGAATGCCGGCCACGGTCTTGAACGACTCGCCAGCCAGTTGCTGCGAAGACGCACTGCCTGCTGATCCGAAATTCAAGGCACCCGGGTTCTTTTTGCCGAACGCCACCAGATCACTGACGGTTTTGATGGGGGAATCCAGCGGCACCACCAGCACCAGCGGCACATCGGCCAACTGCGTGATCGGCACGAAATCGTTGAACGAGTCGTAGCGCATCTCCTTGTAGATGTGCGGGTTGATCACCTGCAATGACGCATTGGCCAGAAACGTGTAGCCGTCGGGTGCCGAACGGGCGACCTGCTCGGCACCGATCATGCCACTGGCGCCGGGCTTGTTGTCCACGATGATGGATTGACCGATGGTCTTGGACATCTCGGCCGCAGCCAGACGCGCGACGATATCGGTCGGGCCGCCGGGAGGATAAGGGACGACCATGCGGATCGGACGATCGGGATAGGCTTGTGCCTGTGCCTGGGCTGTCGGTACCGCAGCGAATACGCATGCGGCGGCGGTGAGTACGGGCAGCGCACCGCGCATCGATGAGGTGAATGTATTGAACATGTGTTGTCTCCTTGATTTTGTGTTGTGCAAGCGTGTGTGTGTCTGAACGAATGGGGTGCAATCAATCGCTGATCTTCAGGGCCACCTTGCCGATGACCTGCCTGCTTTCCAGCACGTGAATGGCGTCGGATAATCCCGATATCGGAAAGACCTGCGACACCACGGGCTGCAATCGGCCATCAGCCACCCAGCCAAGCAGCGTCTCAATGGCATGCTGCAAGGCCGGCGCGTGGATGGCGCGCTCGTCGGCCGGTGTCCAGCCGATATAGCGTCCGAAGAAGAATCCATGGAGGGTGAGGTTTTTCACCAGAAAAATATTGGCCGCCACCTGCGGCGGGCGACCGCTGGCAAAGCCTATACTCAGCAGGCGCGCATTGGCCGCACAGGCTCGCACGGCGCGTTCGAACAGGTCGCCTCCCACGGGGTCGACGACCAGATCCACGCCGCGCCCTGCCGTGGCCTGCTTGACCTGCGCGGCCAGGTGCTCGTCTGGCGCCACGGCATGCGAGGCGCCCCGCGCAAGCGCCTGGTCCCGCTTGGGCTGCGTGCTGGCGCAGGCGATCACGCGGGCGCCCATGGCGGCCGCGATTTCCACGGCGGCCAGGCCAACGCCGGCACCGGCACCCAATACCAGAACGGTCTCACCTGCCGTGAGCCCACTGCGCCAGAGCA
>JBAZPE010000563.1:0-2569 GCA_041648375.1 Burkholderiaceae bacterium
AATACCGGCCAGGCCCATGCCACCACGAGCATCGATGGCCATCATGTCGTTCATGCACATGCGGTTCGATTCGACGCAGCGGTTGAGAATGGCCTGATACAAACCATCGGCCACCGATGCGTAGCGACGCACGGGCTCGCGTTCGCTGGGCTGCTCCAGTTGCAGATAGGCGTCGCGCGACAGCACGGTCCCTTCCGCACGGTTCTGCTGCACCCAGCGATCGAAGCCGGCGGCATCGGTGCCGTGCACCTTGAAGCGCATGCCCGAGAAACCCGCACCACTGTAGTTCGCCGAAATACCTTCGAACGTGCCCGGGTTATTGATCACGCCATAGAGCGTGGTTTGCATCCCCGGCATGGCGTAGATCTGGCCTGCCATGGCGGGAATGAAGAACGAGTTCATGACCGTGGATGACGTGATCTTGAACTGGATCGGGCGATCCACTGGCACCGCCATCTCGTTGACCGACGCAATGCCCTGCTCCGGGTAGAGGAACAACCACTTCCAGTCCAGTGCCACGACCTCGACCACCAGCGGCTGCGTGTTCGTGGGCAGCTCACGTCCCTTGCTGATCCGGTCCAGCGGACGATAGGGATCGAGCAGGTGGGTGCTGGTCCAGGTCAACGCGCCAAGCGCAATGATGATGAGCAGCGGTGCCGACCAGATCATCAGCTCG
Organism: Burkholderiaceae bacterium; assembly: GCA_041648375.1. Taxonomy (GTDB): domain Bacteria; phylum Pseudomonadota; class Gammaproteobacteria; order Burkholderiales; family Burkholderiaceae_B; genus Schauerella. The sequence continues at coordinate 677 of JBAZPE010000563.1, forward strand.
AGCATGGTCGAGTGATGCCATTCCGGATCGTAATCCTTGTCGGTTTTCGCATTGGAAGCACGATACTTCCAGGCAAAAATGAGCGTGGCGGCGATGACGGGCACCACGATCAGCAACATCAATATCATCGAAATATAGATGAGATCGCGTTGTTGAACAGCAACATCGCCGGAGGGGGACAACAGTACAGCGTTACAGCCGGCCAGAAGCAAGGCGGGGGCAACGAGGAGTACGCGGAGAGACTTGAAGGAAGGCATGCCAGAAGAAGAGTGAGCGTAGCCGTGGAAAAGGAGGCAAAATGTACGCCGAACGGCGCGTCACGGGAAGTGGACATTTTGTCCTATGGCGCCTTTGCCCGATGAATGCGATCCTTCGGGGTTAGCGCCACTATCCTAAATTACGAGCCCGCACGATGTCCAGCACGACTCAAGCACACGTCGAATCACCTACAGGCCCCATGGAAAGCGATATCCGGGACCTGCATTCCGATCGCACCAAGGTTGCACCCGGCGAAATCGCCATTGGCGTGGTCATTGGCCGCGCCTCCGAAAACTTCGATTTCTTCGTTTTCGGTATTGCCTGCGTTCTGGTCTTCCCGTCCCTGTTCTTCCCGTTCGCCGGCCGCCTGGACGGCATTCTCTATTCGTTCACGCTGTTCGCGCTGGCGTTTGTCGCCCGCCCCTTCGGTACCGCCCTCTTCATGGCGGTACAGCGCCGCTGGGGCCGCAGTGTCAAGCTGACCAGCGCCCTGTTCCTGCTGGGAACCGCAACGGCCGGCATGGCCTTTCTGCCGGGCTACGAGTCCCTGGGCGTGGCTGCCATCGTGCTGCTGGGTCTGTTCCGCACGCTGCAAGGCGTGGCATTCGGCGGATCGTGGGACGGTCTGCCCTCCCTGCTCTCACTGAACGCACCGCGCAGCCGTCGTGGCTGGTATGCCATGCTGGGCCAGCTCGGTGCCCCGATCGGCTTCCTGGTTGCCAGCGCGCTGTTTCTCTACCTCTACTCGTCGCTCTCACAGGAAGATTTCCTGCGATTCGGCTGGCGCTATCCCTTCTTCGTGGCATTCGCCATCAACGTGGTTGCGCTGTTTGCACGCCTGCGTCTGGTCGTCACCGAGGAATATACCCAGGCGCTTGAGGAAGGCGAACTGCAACCCATGGGCGTGATCACCATCGTGCGCGAACAGGGTTACAACATTTTCCTGGGTGCATTTGCCTCCCTGGCCAGCTACGCCCTGTTCCACCTGGTCACCGTGTTCCCGCTCTCATGGATCGCGCTGACCTCGTCCCAGAACATCACCGACGTGCTGTGGGTGCAGATATTCGGCGCTATCGTGGGCATTCTTTCCACCATCGCGTCCGGCCTGCTGGCAGACCGCATCGGCCGCCGCACGACGCTGGGTCTGCTGGCCATCCTGATCGCCGTGTTCAGCCTGTTCGCTCCCATGTTGCTCAACGGTGGCGCGGTCGGGCAGAACACCTTCATTCTGGTGGGCTTCGTGCTGCTCGGGCTGTCCTACGGTCAGGCCTCCGGCACGGTTACCGCGAACTTCAGCTCCAAGTACCGTTATACCGGCGCGGCACTCACCTCCGACTTCGCCTGGCTGGTTGGCGCCGGTTTCGCACCCCTGGTGGCGCTCGGCCTGTCAGCCAACTTCGGTCTGGCCTACGTCAGCGCCTACCTGATCTCCGGCGCGGCCTGCACCTTGCTCGCACTGAAGATCAACCGCTCGCTCGAAAGCCGCGATTGATACCCGGGGGGCATACGGCGCCCTCTCCCTGATGCCGTACAAAGGCCCCCGGCAAGTCGGACATGTCCGCACTTGACCGGGGGCCTCTCTCATGGCGGGCCGCCCGCTCGCGCAGACGCTCGCCCGGTCCGAGGCCGACAAGG
>JBAZPE010000564.1:0-2564 GCA_041648375.1 Burkholderiaceae bacterium
CTCGGAGCTGTTGTCATGCCGGATGGATGCCGGATCGGCAGGATGGCACATGATCAGATCCCCCTGCTGTGCATCGGCCAGCCAGCGTCGCAACGCGAGCGAGTACCGGGTGCGCAAGTGCTGCTGAAGATCGGCGGCGCTCCTGGACGGGCGACTGAAGTCGTAGACCCCATGGAAGTGGCCGTAAGTCGGCACGCCCTGGGACTGGCACAGCCGCAGTAATTGATGCGCCCCAAGCGCTTCGATGATCATCATTTTTGCGCGTGTAGCGACCGGCATGCTCACGCCTTGGGGCCGTAGCGTCGAGCGCAGGATAGGCATGCTGTTGGAGTAGCGTTCCTGCAGGCACGCCATCAAGGTGTCTCGCACGCCAGGCAGTTGATGCACATGGCGGTGGCCATCGACATGATGGGGCTGGCGTTGCATGACTGTTTCAAACGCATCGAGTTGGCGCCTGATGGTCGAACGTAACCATCGCGCATCCAAACGTCGGCTGTAGGCCCTGGCCACCAGGCGTGCAAGCGACTGGGGCGCAGGAGAGACGAACTCGGTCAGATCCAGATGCAGCCCGGTGCTGATGGGCAAGGCGCGCAGGGCGGGTGCGTTGTCCCGAAACGTGGGACCCAGTGTCAGCAGGCTGGTGGCATTGATGCGCCGGCAGTGTGCAAGCGTCAGAATGCCTGCATCAACTGCGTCGTTCATGCCGAAGTCATCGGCACATAGTGTGATGGCGCGCATCATGCTTCAGTGCAGTTCCACGCGAGCGCCGCTCACATGAGCCGGCGCCTGGGCGGCGTGGGCGGCAGGAGTGGCCTCCAGCCCTGCGCCCATGCGCGAGCGCACGACATATAGCGGGCGTCCCTTTACCTCGTCGAAGATGCGTCCGACGTATTCACCGACGATGCCTAGCGAGAACATGTTGACGCCTGCAAAGAACAGCAGGGCGGTGATGAGCGTGGTCCATCCGGACACTTGATTGCCGAACGTCGCATATTCGATCGTGAGCTCGACCCCGTATCCAAATGCCAGGAACGCCAGCACCATGCCCGCGAGGCTGATCATGCGCAATGGCCAGGTGGTGAAAGAGGTCAAGCCATCCATGGCCAGTGCGACAAGCCTGACCAGCGAGAAATGACTGGTTCCTCGCGCACGCGGGGCGGGTACATAAGGCAGGGCTTCGGCTTCGAATCCAACCCAGGCATACAAGCCTTTCATAAAGCGTGAACGCTCGGGCAAGGCCACCAGCGCATCGACGACCTTACGATCCATTAACCGGAAATCACCCGCGTGTTCGGGGATGCGGACGCGGTGGCCTTTGGCAAGCAGGCTGTAGAACAGTCGGGTGCCCATCCGCTTGGTCCAGGCCTCGTCGCGACGATCGGTGCGTTGGGCGTACACCATGTCGATGCCCTGGCGCCAGCGTGCCACCATGGCGGCGATCAGTGCGGGAGGGTGCTGCATATCGGCGTCCAGACATACGACGATATCGCCGCGCGCCGCTTCCAGGCCCGCGCTGATGGCGGCTTCCTTGCCAAAGTTTCGGGACAGCCGAAGCCACGTCACACCGCGCCTTGCCGTCCAGCGTTGCATCACCTGTGCCGTGGCATCCTGACTGCCATCGTCCACAACGATGACTTCCCATGGCAGACCAATGATATCGAGCGTGGTGGCAAGCGTTGGCAACAGCAGGGACAGGTTGTCGGCCTCGTTATAGGCCGGCACGATGCAGGTCAGACGTGCAGTATCCGCGTTCGCTCTCGGGCTTTCCGCCGCGCCGTGGTAGGTGGCACGAATGTCAGGAAGCAGTGCCTGCGCACGGTGTTCGATATGCATGGTGGAAGCACCCGCAGGTTGATGATGGGCGGATTATGGGCGCATGCTCGTGGAATTTTCATGAAATTTTGAACGCCTGAAAAAAATCAGACGAATACGTATCGCTTCATGATGGCGTAGTTGCACAGCGCCACCGCTGCAGTGGTAAGCAACTGGGCGGCATAGATGTTCATCGAAAATCCAGCCGTCAGTACGAGAAAAAAAACGAGATTCAGTAGCCAGCTCAGGAGCACGCTAAGCAGATAGCGTGGCGACGCGTGCCCGTGCCCGCCTGTCGCCCTGAACGTGAAGCTGTACTGCAGGACATAGTTCAGGAGCGCACCGATGGCTGCGCCCAGGGCGGTTGCCGCGCCCGAAGACCAGCCCAGGCCGATGGCGCCGGCCATCACCAGGTAGTGAGCGGCCGTGGCCAAGCTCCCACTGATGCAGAAACGTAGTCCGGTGGGGATGGGAAAGTAGCGGGTGAGGCGAAGCATAGGATGTGCAGACGGGCGGTTTCACGCATCCTAGCCGGGAGGCTGTCGTTTTTTCGTCAAATCGTTGACGTCAGCGTGGATGGGGATATTGCTTGAGAACCTGAACATCGTCAGGTGGCGCAGGCCAGAGCAGAACGCGATAGTGGTCGTCGCCATCGAGGCGATCTTCACTCAGGGTATCGAACCCGCCGCAATAGACGCGCACGCGATAGGTTCCAGGCGCGACGGGTAACGTATCCACCGAGCTGCCAGTGC
>JBAZPE010000565.1:0-2563 GCA_041648375.1 Burkholderiaceae bacterium
TTCACGCCTGCTGCGGCCGCTGCCGCGGACGTGCTCGTTTGCGAGATGCGACGCCTGGTCGACAGCGGCAGATGGTCGGGCGCTGTATGGATTGGATAGCGTGGCTACCAAGTTGAATCGCGGCATGGAAGGCATTTCAGGTGTAGCGATAGCCAAGTCTTCCGCAGTTGCACGTCACTGAAGGTGCCTAGCGCCGGGCAATTGCCCTGAACACGTCGTAGGTGCTGTACTCGTCATCTTCGGCGCCGTGATTGCTGAGTTTGACGATGACCACACGCTTGCCTGGATGCACATAGATGTACTGGCCGTAGAGACCCATTGAGGAATAGTCCTCGCCGTCGTTGGCACTCCGATGCCACCATTGTGCGGAAAAGCCCCAGCCATCCGAAAATCCCGTCACAGGCGTCGCGATGCGCGCCACCCAAGCGGGTGACACTACCTGCTTCCCCGCCACGGAGCCCTGTTCCGCCAGCATCTGGCCAACACGCGCGAAATCGCGTGCGGTAGCGTTCACGCAGCAGAACGCCTTCTCCGTCCCGTCCGGGCGGTCCAGGCTCCAAGTGGCTGGCTGCTCCGCGCCGATAGGCTGCCAGATGTCACGCGCCATCAGGTCCGCAAGGTTGCTGCCTGTCGCCCGCGCCAGCGCCAGCCCAAGCAATTGCGTGTCGAGGCTGCTGTACTCGGATGCGCTGCCTGGCGTGAATTGCATCTGGCGATGTTGCGCGGCGAAGCCTGGCAGGTCGCGCGTCAGGTACATGCGTGTGGCACCCGTGAAGGGCCAGTACACCCGGTAGCTCTCGTCCACAAACACACCGGAACGCATGTCCAGTAGATCGCGCACCGTGACCTTGCCGTAATCGCCGTCCGTCGCCAATTCTGGCAACAAGTCCACCAACCGGTCGCTCTCACGCAGCTTGCCGTGGTCGATGGCCTGCCCGACCAGCAGGGAGACCAGCGATTTGGTCATGGACCAGGAGGACATCGGCGTGTCCGGATCAACGCCGGGCCGGTACCACTCGTAGGTCAACTTACCGCCGCGCAGGATCAGGAAGGCATTCGTGTGCGTGAGTTCCAGAAAGCGATCGAAGGCGATTTCACCGCCTTCCCAGGGCACGGTCGCGGGCGGGGGCTCGGGCTGCGCGAGCAACGCCCGGGGCACGGCTGGCGCGGCTATCGCGCGCGCGGGGAACAAGTCGCCATGGCGCGATGGGTCCATCAGACCCAGCTGGAACAGCATGGAGGGCGGCGGAATGTCCATCACCGCGGTACCGGCATAGGCTGCGGTGATCAGGATCGCGGCCAGCGCCGACAGGCGCAGTGCCATGCGGCGCCAGCGCGAAGCCGGCACGGACGCACCACCGGCAGGAAAGCAATTGGGAGTATTCATCATGCAGCAAACATCTGGGACAGGCCGCAGTGGCCCGAAAACGATGTTCGCACATCCGCGCGCGACCTGGCGCGCAGGGCATGTGGACATGCTTCATTAGGATCGATTTATGACACTGCGCCACGACTTGAACCGACCAACCTCCCGTTGGGATGCCTTTGTCGATGATCTGAGCGGGGACAGGTGCTTGCATGGCGCAGGACCTTGTCAACGTCGAGTTCGACCTCGCGTATTTGCAGAGGCTTCACTGGCGCCTCTTCGGGATGTTTGCGAATGGACGAGTGAGATTCGTTCTGCCTATATCTCAAAAGGCAGCACGCGATGGCCACGCGCTCTCGGTTCAATTGACGATAGGCTTTATCGCCGCCGTAGACGCGACGATACTTTTGCCAAGCGCAGCATGTTTTGGTGCCGGGGACCGGAATCGAACCGGCAAACCTGTAAGGGCGACGGATTTTCGTCACACTGCATCTTTAAATGCCAGGCCATGGGCCTGTTTGTGCGCTGGACTATGCCTTCACCATAGCGCTGGGCCGTAGGTGCCCCCCGTCTAGTCTCTACACCTTCCCCCGAAAGGGCTTGGCTCGGCGTTGCCTCGGCGCTGGCGCCAGGGGGTTCTCCGAATTTGAGGGGATTCACGCGGGGGCTTTCGCCTGCCCGGTGCTCAATTTAATAAGTCCGTTGTGTTTACCAATTTCACCACCCCGGCACGGGGTGACAACACTGCATGAACGCAGCGCGAGCACTATAGCATTTCGACGCGATGCAAAAACCGCTCGCGCGTGGCGTCGTTCGATTTTTTTGCCTCGCAAATCCGATACAATGCGTGCCGTGGAAGCGTGGCCGAGCGGTTTAAGGCACCGGTCTTGAAAACCGGCGATGGGCGACTGTCCGTGAGTTCGAATCTCACCGCTTCCGCCAAAATAAATCTGAAGCAAGGCTGACCTTGCCGATCAGCGCCATAATGTTGCTTTCCAATCGAGGAGGCAAACATGCGCGCAGTAGAAATCACCACACCCGGCGGTCCTGAGGTCCTCAAGCTCGTCGAGCGACCCATACCGGTTGCGGGTCCTGGCGAAGTACTCATCAAAGTTACTGCCGCAGGCATCAATCGTCCCGACGTCTTCCAACGCAAGGGTGCTTATGCGCCGCCTCCCGGCGCGTCGGATCTGCCGG
>JBAZPE010000566.1:0-2562 GCA_041648375.1 Burkholderiaceae bacterium
AGAGAACGTGAAAGATCTCGCCGATATCCCCGACAACGTCAAGAATCACCTGGAAATCATGCCGGTAAGGTGGATTGACAAGGTGCTGGAACTGGCGCTGGAGCGTATGCCTGAAGCGTTGCCCGACGAAGAGCCGCCCAAGAAGGAAGAAGTGGTTGTTGCGCCCAAAGCCGAAGCTGGCACGGACGCAGCCATCAAGCACTGATGTCGTCGGACCCGGTCAGTCGGTCAGCTTGAATGCCTGAACGATTGACAGGTCAGGCGCTTCGCGTCCTTCCGAACGTGCCGTAAAAATACCCTATAAGACCCGACATGTTGTCCGGCCTTATAGGGTATTTTCATATGCCTGCGTGAACAGGAATTAGTGCAATGGTTGGGTTCTGATCAGGCCCACGGCGATGCCTTCGATGGCGAAGTCGTCATCTGGCGTGATGTTGATGGGGGAGAAGTCAGGGTTTTCAGGAAGCAGCTGAATGCGTCCGGATTCGCGGTGCAGACGTTTGACGGTGACTTCTTCACCCAGCCGCGCGACGATGATCTGACCCTGGCGCGCTTCCGGTGCTTTGCGCACGGCAAGCAGATCACCGTCGAGAATGCCTGCGTCACGCATGCTCAGGCCCTGTACCTTCAGCAGGAAATCGGGGCGCTGCGCGAATAGCTCGGGGTCTACACCCACTTCACGTTCGACATGTTCGGCCGCGAGGATGGGGTTGCCCGCCGCCACTCGACCCACGAGTGGGAGCAGGATCTGCGCGATGCGGGACGCGTAATCCGCAGGGGCAGGGGGGGTGGCCGCCGACGCCGCAAATTCGGCCCGTGAGGCATCACTGAGCCGGATGCCACGCGAGGCGCCAGCGGTGAGTTCGATTGCCCCCTTGCGCGCCAGCGCCTTAAGGTGATCCTCTGCGGCATTGGGCGAGCGAAATCCCAGCGCGGTCGCGATTTCGGCGCGGGTGGGTGGAAAACCTGTCTGCGTGATGGCATCGCGAATCAGATCAAGAATCTGGCGTTGTCGTTCAGTTAATTTGATGGTCATGGAGAGCCTTGAACACGCGGTAGGGTCAAGCGCAGATTGGCCTGGCCCTGCAGCTAGCTGTACGGATATACAGCTACCATTTTGGTAGGACTCACCGGAAAAAGCAAGGCATCTGTAGGCATTGCGCGGCTTTTATGCCCGCAGACAGCGTTTTTCCTGGCCAGGCAGCCCGTTTTCTCGCGATGACGCCAATAAAAAAGCCCGATGCTCGGGATGCATCGGGCTTTGTTTGCTGCAGGCTGGGTTCAGCCCTTGAGGACCTGGGCGATGCCTTTGGCCACCACATCGATGTTCTTGCTGTTCAACGCGGCAACGCAGATGCGGCCCGTGGACAAGGCATAGATGGCGTGATCTTCGCGTAGTTTGTCGACCTGCGCGGCGGTCAGGCCGGAATAGGAGAACATGCCGCGCTGGGTGAGCACGAAACTGAAATCTTGAGTCGCGCCGGCTTCGCGGATTTTCTGCACCAGCTGCTGGCGCATGACGCGAATGCGATCACGCATGCCGGCCAGTTCGGTTTCCCAGAGGGAGAACAGTTCCGGATCGTTCAGCACGTTAGCCACCAACGTGCCGCCGTGCGTGGGCGGGTTCGAATAATTGGTGCGGATGACGCGCTTGAGCTGGCTCAGCACCTTCGTGCCTTCATCCTTGCTGCCGACGACGATCGTGAGTGCACCCACGCGCTCGCCATAAAGCGAGAAGGATTTCGAGAATGAGGAGCTGACGAAGAAGGTGAGCCCTTGCTCGGCAAACAATCGCACGACCGCGGCATCTTCCTGAAGGCCGTCGCCAAAGCCCTGATATGCAATATCAAGGAATGGCACCAGATTGCGAGCTGCGACGACTTCGACGATCTGCTTCCATTGGTCCAGCGTGGGATCCACGCCGGTCGGGTTATGGCAGCACGCGTGCAGAACGACAATGGTCTGCTCAGGCGCGGCCTTGAGCGCGGCAAGCATGCCGTCGAAGTTCAGGCCATGGGTAGCGGCATCGTAATAGGGGTAATTTTCGACTGTAAAACCGGCGCGCTCGAACAGGGCGCGATGGTTTTCCCAGCTCGGATCGCTGATGAGCACATGGGTCTCGGGCAAAATCTGCTTGAGCAGGTCGGCGCCGATCTTCAGTGCGCCCGTGCCGCCCAGCGCCTGAACGGTCAGCACCCGGTTTTCTGCGGCCAAGGCGGAATCTCTGCCCAGAAGCAAGGCCTGCGCGCCCTGGTTGTAGCCGTTGATGCCGTCAATCGGTAGATAGCTGCGGGCGGCGGCGGCTTCAACCCGTGCGACTTCGGCGCGATGCACTGCGGACAGCAAGGGCACGCGACCATTGTCGTCGTAATAAACGCCCACGCCCAGGTTCACTTTTTGCGGACGGGTGTCGGCGTTGAACTGCTCATTCAAGCCAAGAATAGGGTCGCGAGGGGCAAGTTCAACGGCTTCGAAAAGTTTGCTCATAAGTCAGCGTAATGGGTGAGTGGACGCGCGCATCGGGCGGGAGGATAATAGGGGGTTTACCCCGAGGAACAGTCT
>JBAZPE010000567.1:0-2558 GCA_041648375.1 Burkholderiaceae bacterium
TATACCGTGGCCAAGTGCGGCCCCTGGTCGCAGGGACCGGTTTTTCTGCAACAGTTGGGGCTGCTCAAGCACCTCGATATCGGCAAGTACGCAGTGGATTCGTACGAGTTCGTGCATAGGGTGGCCGAGTCGACCAAATTGTCTTTCGCCGATCGTCTGGCCTGGTACGGCGACCCCGAGCGTCACGCGATCCCGACCCAGGCGTTGCTCTCGGATCAATACGCGCGTCTGCGGGCCCAACTGGTCGGCGCGCGCGCGGCCACCGCGTTGAACCCGGGCTCGCCCGAGGGCCGCGCCGCCGTGCTGCCCGATACCGGCGTGGCGGCGCGCACGCTGAGTACCGCCGACACCCGCTTCGGCGTGGGCGAACCCACGTTTGCCCAGTTGCCACCGGTAGAGCAGTGGTTGCCACGTGAGCTCTTCGTGGGCGACACCTGCCACATCGATGTGATCGATGCGACCGGCAATATGGTCGCAGCCACGCCTTCAGGGGGATGGCTGTCCTCCAGCCCGACGATTCCCGAACTCGGTTTTTCGATCACCACACGGTTGCAGATGAGCTGGCTCGATGAAGGGTTGCCGGGTGGTCTGCAAGCCGGTAAGCGCCCCAGCACGACGCTCTCGCCCGGCCTTGCGCTGCGCGACGGGCTGCCCTACATGGCGTTCGGCACCCCGGGTGGCGATCAGCAGGATCAGTGGGCATTGGCGTTCTTTGTGCGTCATGCCGTACACGGTATGAATCTGCAGGCCGCCATTGAAGCACCGTCATGGCACGTCGATCATGGCCCCGCCTCGTTCTGGCCGCGCACCACGGTGCTGAATCGGTTGACGGTGGAGTCGCGCATGCCGCAAGCCACCGTGGATGCGCTGCGCGCCTCGGGGCACGACGTGGTGGTGGGCGGTCCTTGGTCCGAAGGTCGGATCAGTGCGTGCACACGCGAGCCCGATGGTCAGGGTGGCCTGTTGCTTCGTGCAGCGGCCAACCCGCGCGGCATGCAAGGTTACGCAGTCGGTAGATAGTTTTCTCATGCTTATCCGGCAACGATGACCGGAGGCATCACTACAAGGGGTAGTTCACCATGGTTTTTTTCAAGCGAGCAGTTCTCGCCTCCGTACTGGCGGTGACCGCATTGGCTGGCACGCAGGCACACGCGGCCTATCCGGATCGTCCCGTGTCGATCATCGTTCCATGGGCAGCCGGGGGGTCGACCGATATTCTGGCGCGACTGCTGTCCGAACATCTGACGCAATCGATGGGCCAGTCGTTCATTGTCGAGAACCGCTCGGGTGCCTCGGGCAATATCGGCTCGGCCTATGTGGCACGCGCCAAGCCCGACGGTTACACGCTGCTGGTGGGTTCGATGAGCACCCACACCATGAACCAGGCCTTGTTTTCCACCATGCCTTTTGACGGTGTGGAGGATTTCACGCCCATTGCCGAGCTGGCCTTGGTGACCAACACCATGGTGGTGAGCGAGTCGGTCAAGGCGAACACCGTTGCCGAGTTCGTCGAGTATGCGCGCGCCAACCCGGACAAGATTGCCTACGCTTCAGCGGGCACAGGCTCGACGAATCATTTGAGTGCCGCCATGTTCGAGAAGGCGACGGGCATCAAGATGACCCACGTCCCCTACCGCGGCGGTGCGCCTGCGGTGCTGGACACGGTTGCCGACCGCACGCAATTGTTTTTCAGTGCGGGCACGCAGACACTGCCGCACGTTAAAGCAGGCAAGCTGAAGCTGCTGGCCGTGACCGAGGCGCAACGCTCGCCTCTGCTGCCGGATGTGCCCGCCGTGGCCGAGACGGTGCCTGGCTACGAGATGGCGGTCTGGTATGGCGCGTTTGGCCCGAAAGGCATGGATCCGGAGCTGGTCAAACGCCTGAACAAGGAAATCAACGCGGTGCTGGCTCGCCCTGATGTCGTGACCAAGATGGAAGCCATGGCAGTCGAGCTGCGTCAGGGCACGCCTGAAGCTTTCGACAAACTGCTGCGCACCGACGCCGCGAAGTATGGCGCCCTGGTCAAAGAACTGGGCATCCAGGCAGACTGATCCCGGCAGACAAGAGAGAACCATGACCGTTATCGCCACGCAGGCACGCCTGTCCGAGAGAGATGTCGTCGCGCTGTCGCAAGCGTGCGCAAGCGGTGATGCCACCGCGGTATTTACCGAAGTGGATAGGCAGGCCGTCGCTGCCTTGTCGCACAGGCTGTGCACCATCAATCGCCTGGATGAATCAACCTTGCGGTTGCAGCGGCTCTATAGCTCGAACCCCCAGGCCTATCCGCCGGGTGGCAGTAAAGACAAGGCGGGCACCTCATGGGGACGGCACGTATTGCAGGAGCGTCGCGTCTTCGTGGGCGAAGGTTTGCAGGCCATCGCCCAATCTTTCGATGATCACGATGCGATCGCAGCACTGGGCCTGCGCTCGGTGGTCAACGTGCCGGTCGTCTTCGCCGGCAGATGCCTGGGAACGGTCAATTTTCTGATGACAGGCGCGCGGGTGTCCGACGAGCAGGTCGAGGCGGCACGCTGGGGTGCGTTGCTGGCACTGCCTGG
>JBAZPE010000568.1:0-2556 GCA_041648375.1 Burkholderiaceae bacterium
TCTGTCGCCATGTCGGCCAGTTTGAACTGCAATGCCTGAAACTCCGAAAGCGCTTTGTTGAACTGGCGTCGTTCACCCATGTATCGGCGCGCAGCCTGTAGCGCGCCTTGTGCCGCGCCGACCGAGCAGGCAGCAATATTGATGCGCCCCCCGTCCAGGCCCTTCATGGCGATGCGAAAGCCCTGCCCCTCTTGCTGCATCAGATTGGCCGCAGGCAGGCGAACGTCCTCGAACGTGATCGTGCGGGTGGGCTGGCTGTTCCAGCCCATCTTTTCTTCCTTGCGCCCATAGCTGATGCCGGGCAGATCCGCTGGCACCACGAATGCCGACACCCCTGAGGCACCGCCCGCGCCCGTGCGCGCCATGACCACCAGCACATCGGTTGCGCCCGCCCCGGAGATGAATGCCTTGGAACCGTTGATGACATACGTGTCGCCTTCAAGCCGGGCTGTGGTCGCAAGCGAGGCCGCATCCGAGCCGGCGCCCGGTTCGGTCAGGCAGTAGGAGCCCAGCTTTTCGCCGCTGGTCAGCAATGGCCCCCACTGCGCGGCGACTTCGGCTTGCGCAAACGCGGTGATCATCCAGGTCACCATGTTGTGAATGGTGAGGTAGGCCGTCGTTGATGGGCAGGCGGCGGCCAGTTCCTCGAACACCAGGCTGGCATCGAGGCGCGGCAACCCCAGGCCACCGAAATCTTCGCTGGCATACAGGCCGCAAAAGCCCAGCTTGCCCGCCTCGCGAATGGTATCCACGGGAAAAATCCCCTCGGCATCCCACTGGGCCGCGTGCGGCGCAAGCGCCTCACGGGCAAAGGTGCGCGCAGCGTCCTGAAACGCACGCTGGTCTTCATTCAGTTCAAAATCCATGATGCGGCTCAGCTCAGACTGATGGTGGTGTTCACTTTACCCGACGCGACCTCGTCGTCGAACCAGCGCTCGGTCACCGTTTTGGTTTGCGTATAGAACAGGATGACCTGCTTGCCATAGGGGCCCAGATCGCCCAGTTTGGAGGCACGCGAACCGCTGAAGGAAAAAAGCGGCACAGGCACCGGAATGGGTACGTTGATCCCCACCTGCCCCACCTGGATCTCTTCCTTGAACTTGCGCGCCGCCGCGCCCGACTGGGTGAACAGCGCCGTACCGTTGCCGTTGGGATTGGCGTTGATGATATCGATGGCCTCGTCCAGGGTCTCGGCTTCCATCAGCGCGAGCACCGGGCCGAAGACCTCTTCGTCATAAATCGGATTGCCCGGCCGCACCTTGGCAAAAATGGTGGGCCCCACGAAGTTGCCCTGTTCGAAACCGCTCACACTGGCATGCCGACCATCCAGCGCCAGTGTGGCGCCACCCCCCACGCCGCGCTCGATCAGCGCCGTCACGCGCTGCTGTGCGGCCTGGGAGATCAGCGGTCCGACGTCGGTGGCGGCATCGTTACCGGCACCCACCACCAGCGTCTGCGCTTTGGCCACGATATCGTCGACCCACTGCCTGGCCGCACCGACCAGCACCACGACCGACAGCGCCATGCAACGCTGCCCGGCCGCGCCGAAGGCGGCACCGGCAATATTGTTCAGGGTCTGTTCCTTGTTGGCGTCGGCCAGCACAATCGCGTGGTTCTTTGCGCCCATCATGCACTGCACGCGTTTGCCCGATTGGCTTGCCCGGTTGTAGACGTGGGTGCCGACTCGTGTGGAGCCTACGAAGGACACCGCCTGAATATCGGGATGGTCGCAGATTGCGTTGACCACCTCCTCACCACCGTGCACCACGTTGAGCACACCGGGTGGCACGCCCGCTTCCATCGCAAGTTCCGCCAGGCGCATTGTGACCATCGGGTCTTGCTCGGAGGGCTTAAGCAGAAAGGTATTGCCCGTCGCAATGGCCATGGGAAACATCCAAAGCGGAATCATGGCCGGGAAGTTAAAGGGCGTAATGCCCGCGCAGACGCCCAGGGGTTGCAAGAGGGTGTAGGTGTCTACCCCGCCTGCCACGTTGTTGGCGAGTTCGCCCAACTGCAGGTTGCCCACCGCGGCGGCATGCTCCACGACTTCCAGGCCACGAAACACGTCGCCTTCGGCGTCGGCCAGTGTCTTGCCCTGCTCGGCCGTTAGGATCGCGGCCAGTGCCTTCATGTTCTCGCGTATGAGCTGCTGGTATTTGAGAAACACCCGCGCGCGCACGCCAATGGGGGTCTTGCGCCAGGTCTGAAATGCACGCTTGCCCGATGCCACGGCACGGTCGACCTCTTCGGGCGTGGCAAAGGGCACGCGCGCCAGCACTTCCTGCGTGGCAGGGTTGACAATGTCGCGCCAGACGGTGGAGCGGGACTCCACGAATTCGCCGTCGATCAGCAGGCGAACGGTGGGTATGTTGCCCTGGGGCTTGGGATTGGCTGCCATGTCTTCCTCACAGTGTTGTTATGGCGACCCCGTGGTGCAGTCGCGTGTGTGGGACGATGATAGCAATGCATATTTGCCCAGGCAATTCGCTTATTTACATACTTGATCTGCAATTTTGCAGTCGCGCCAATCGATACACCACCGTGTCCAGATGAGTG
>JBAZPE010000569.1:0-2545 GCA_041648375.1 Burkholderiaceae bacterium
CTGCTGAGGTGACGCTCCCGCCCGCCGCGGTTCACTTCGTCGTTCTCGACGCCTGCGTGTTGATGCCGACAATCTTGCGTCGGCTTCTGCTGCGACTCGCCGATACAGGGTGCTTTGCGCCCGTCTGGAGCGCACGCATCGGCGACGAATGGCGTCGCAATGCGGCACGTTTGTGGGAGGTTCCCATCAGTGAGCTCGAAGCCGAATGGGCACAGATGAATGACCGGTTTCCCCAAGCGGATGCTGGAGACTGCGCGCCCTACGAGATCGGGCTGCGCTACAGCGACCCCAAGGATTGGCACGTCATCGCCGCGGGGCTGGCCAAACGCGCCCGCTGCCAGCTCGCCATCACGCCCAGCGTTTCAGTCATGACCTGGAATCTCAAGGACTTCAATCGCTCGGAACTCAAACGTCAGGACGTGAAGGTCGGCAGCCCTGATGCCCTGTTATCGCAGTGGTTCACGCAGTGGCCCGAGCAGATCATGGCGGCACTGATCGATGTGCCCGATGACGCAGCCCTGGTGGGCCGACCTGCGACAAACCTCGCACAGGCCTTGCACCGGGAACGGCTGTTCCGTCTGGCCAAGCTTGTTGAAGCCAGCAGTCGCTATTGATTGTGGTTGCTGGCAGGAAAGCCCGCCGCATTCAGGCGGGCGATGACTTCGGCAACATGGTCGGGCCCTCGCGTCTGAATCACGAAATCGACCTCGACACTTTGCACTGGCAATGAGGTGAATGCACGCTGGTGATGCACTTCGGTAATGTTGGCCTGGGCATCGGCAATCAACGAGGTTACGCGCGCCAGCGCGCCAGGCAGGTCGCGCAGGTCGACCCTGACACGCGCCAGGCGGCCGGCGCGAACCATACCGCGCTCGATGAGCTCGCCCAGCATGAGGGGATCGATGTTGCCGCCTGTCAGCACCAGGCCGATCTTCTTGCCGCGAAAAACGGTCGAGCCACTGTCCTGCGCATGCAGCAGGGCCGCGAGACCCGCCGCACCCGCACCTTCCACCACGGTCTTCTCGATTTCGAGCAGCATGACGATCGCGTGCTCGATATCGCTTTCGTCCACCAGGTCGATGCGGTCCACGTGCTGTGCAATCAGACGTTGCGTGATCTCACCAGGTGACTTCACCGCAATACCTTCGGCAATCGTGTATTGACCAATATCCATGGTCTGGCCGGTAATGGCGCTGTACATGGACGGAAATCGTCGGGTCTGCACGCCGATGATTTCGATATCCGGACGCAAGCCACGCGCAGCGACGGCCATGCCTGCCAGCAGCCCACCTCCACCGATGGCAACCACCAGCATGTCCAGATCCGGCTGATCCTCGAGCATTTCAAGGGCGACAGTGCCCTGGCCCGCAATGACAGCTTCGTCGTCATAGGGGTGGATCATCACCAGGCCCTGCTGAGCTGCCAATTCATAGCCGCGCGCCTTGGCATCGTCAAACGTATCGCCCGCGAGCTCGACCCGCGCGCCAAACCTGCGTGTATTCGCTACCTTCACGGTCGGGGTAAAACGCGGCATGACGATCGTGGCCGGCACACCCATGCTGCGGGCGTGATATGCCACACCCTGCGCATGGTTGCCAGCGGACACGGCAATCACGCCACCGGCCCGTTCTGCGGGTGAGAGCAGCATCATTCGATTGAAGGCACCGCGTTCCTTGAATGAAGCGGTGAACTGAAGATTTTCGAATTTCAGCCAGATGTCTGCACCCAGAATGTCGGACAAGGTGCGCGAATGGGAAAAAGGCGTCTTCAGAACCTGACCATGCATGTTGGCACGGGCCTGGGTGATGACAGAAAGATCGATCATGGATGAAAGCTTCTTTAACGAACCGGCAGAAAATTGAAAAACATCAGGCCTTGCGCATAATTGATCCCAATGCGGCGACTATTCTCGCCTAAAAGATTGGCCACCAGGTCCAGGCGTCCGATCACGGCGCCAAAGGTGCGCTCGAAACTCAGGTTGACGGCGTCCTGGGACCACTCGTTGGCCAGCAACAGCGGCGCACCCAAGGCGTCTCGCCGGGTGGCCAACATCCACGCAGCGGCCTCGACGTTGCGCGCGGCATTGAACACACGCTGACCATCCAGTATATCGGTCGCGTAAAACATGATCTTGCCCTGATGTGCGGCGATGATGGTGTCTGCCAGGCCGTAGACAAATGCCGCGACACGGTCACCACGGTAATCCGGATTGAGCGCCACGCCCAGCACTTGTATGTCCTGCAGATTCAGCAGGCCCCTGGGCGGCACGCGCGCCGCGATGGCCTGCTTGATGCGTGCAACCGCCTGCTCTGGCCCTTCTGCCCCGGAGACACGCCATTGGGCAGGATTGCGGCGATACAGTTTGTCGGCGAGCAGATAAAGACTGTCCAGATTGTCGCGCATGGCAATCGAGACTGTACGATTGAAGTCGGTCTGGCCAACCTGATCAGGCGTCATGGGTGCGGTGCGCGGACCACGCCCGTCCGCTCTGGGCGGCAATTCGGGTGGCAGCATGCATGCGCTGCAAAGCAGCACAAGGGCAAGC
>JBAZPE010000570.1:0-2543 GCA_041648375.1 Burkholderiaceae bacterium
CAGTGAGGCGGGAATAGCGCCGCAATTTACCGGTACGAAAGGCTTGTCGGCACGCCGACTGGCTTCATGAATAGCGCGCGCCACCAATTCCTTGCCGCTGCCACTTTCACCGACGATCAGAACGCTGGCGGGCGTTTTGGCGACCTTGCTGATTTCAGCAGTCAGCGCACGCATGCCGGGCGATCGCCCAAGTTCGAGGCTGGGGCCCTGGCTCGCTGGGCTTGCGGCGGCGCCGGGTGCGGTGCGCGCCGAAGCTTGTGGCTTTGCCGGTGTTTTTTTCTCGCGGTTGGCCACGCATATTCTCCAGATAAATCATTGATACACCTTCACGGCGAGGCGCCCTTGCCATGATGCGAGAGCGATGTATCATCGTTAATATTCGAAGAGTGTACTAATTACAAAGGTGGCGAAGTAGACGTTAACGTCGGATTTGTGACACGGTTTACGACACTTACTTCTTGTTTTAGATTCTGCGGTCTAAATATGTGCCGCGTGGGATACGCTACCACCCGCCCCTTTTACCGGATGTCTGGCCGGTATGGTTTGGTCCAGATTACTTAATTGCGTTTTATTGGGTTTTTGAATGCCACACGTTCTGATCATTGACGATGAACCCTGCGTACGCGCAGTTCTGGCCGAGTTCGTCAAGGACGAGGGTTTTACGGTCGCCCAGGCCAACGATATTCGAGAAGCGAAGATACAGATTCTTCGCCAGACGCCTGATCTCGTGCTGACCGACTTGCATCTGCCCGACGGAAACGGAATCGATCTTTTTCCTTTGCTTCAATCGAAGTCGGCCAACACCGATGTCGTGTTCATTACCGGTCACGCGAGTGTCGACAGTGCCGTCGAGGCACTGCGACTGGGCGCGACCGATTATCTGGTCAAACCCGTTAACCTGCAGCGCCTGGGTCTGGTGCTCAGTCGTATCCCGCGTATGGGTGGGGCATCGTCTTGGGGCGTGGAATTCGAAGCCGAAGGTCGGTTCGGCAAAATGCTGGGCAAGTCGGCGCCGATGCGCCAGTTATACGAACGCATACGCAAGGTGGCCCCAACCGAGGCGACGGTGTTGTTGATGGGCGAGAGCGGGACAGGCAAGGAGCTGGCTGCTCAGGCCATTCACGAATTGAGCGAGCGCAGCAAGGCGCCGTTCCTGCCGGTGAACTGTGGCGCCATTTCTCCCAACCTGATCGAGAGCGAATTTTTCGGTCATGAGCGTGGCAGTTTTACCGGCGCTGACAGACAGCACAAAGGGTATTTCGAACGCGCAGGTGGCGGTACGCTCTTCCTGGATGAAATCACGGAGATGCCGATCGATTTGCAGGTCAAGTTGCTGCGTGTGCTTGAAACCGGCCTGTTCATGCGTGTGGGTACCAACAAAGAAATCGCAAGTGACGTGCGTGTGGTGGCGGCAACCAACCGTGATCCCGAAGAAGCGGTGGCTGAAGGCAAGTTGCGCGAAGACTTGTATCACCGGCTGAATGTGTTCCCGCTCGAACTGCCGGCGCTGCGCAATCGCGGCGATGACGTGCTGATGATTGCAGACCGTTTCCTTGAAAGCTTGAACAAGGAACATGAGACCGCCAAGAAGTTTGCGCCCGAGGCCATTCAGGCCATGCGCAATCACGGTTGGCCCGGCAACGTGCGTGAACTCAAGAACTATGTGCATCGCGTGTTCATCATGGCCGATGGCGATGTCATCAACGCAGGCTTGATACCCCTGCAGGTGTCGGCACCTCGCCAGACGGTGATCGGCTCGCACATCAGCGTACCTATCGGCGTGCCACTGGCCGATGCCGACCGCAGATTGATTTTCGCCACGCTCGAGCAGTGCAATGGCGTCAAGAAGCATGCGGCGGAAGTGCTGGGCATCAGTTTGAAGACGCTGTACAACCGACTTGAGGAATATGCCGCCGCTGGCCATGTGCCCAAAGGCGCATCGTCCGAATCGAGGGCGACCCAGGACTGATCGTTGAGCCTGTTGATGCTTGATCGACAGATCGGCGCATCAGCGGTTCGCATGAACCCGGCATTGCGATTGCTTGGCTATCGTCATTGGATCGATTTGATCCTGGACATTAGTGGGAGTTGTTATGTCGGAGCACAGCAAGCAGTTCAATGTGGCCATTCTGGCCGTGAATGGATTTGAACAATCCGAGCTCGAGTCACCTGCTACGGCGGTTCGCGACGCAGGTGGGCGTGCGGTAATCGTGTCGGCTACGAAGGGCACGATTCAAGGCATGAATCACGACGAGAAGGGCGACACGTTTGATGTGGACATCACGTTCGCAGAAGCGGAGAACGAGGTCGATGTCTTCGACGCGCTCGTGTTGCCGGGTGGCGTGGTGAATGCCGACGAAATCCGCATGCATCCGAAGGCACAGTCCATCGTAAAAAGCATGATGTCGGCCAACAAGCCCGTTGCGGTAATTTGCCATGGCGCGTGGCTGCTGATCTCGGCCGGCGTTATCAAAGGACGTCGCCTGACCAGTTTTCCCTCATTGAAGGATGACCTGGTGAACGCGGGCGCGCAGTGGGAAGAT
>JBAZPE010000571.1:0-2532 GCA_041648375.1 Burkholderiaceae bacterium
CTGCACGCCGGGCAGCTGAACGACGATGCGGTCGGCACCCTGCTGCTGAATGACGGGCTCGGCCACGCCCAGTTCGTTGATCCGGTTGTGCAAGGTGTTGATGTTCTGGCGCAGGGCGCTGGACTGCACGGTGGTGATGGCGTTTTCGCTCAGCGTGCCGACGAGTTCTGCACGGCCGTTGTTTTCCCGGCTGGAGAAGGTCAGGTCGGGTTGGCGCGAGCGCAACATGCTGAGCGCACGATCACGCGCTGCGGCATCAGAGAAGTCGGCAACCACCGTGTTTCCGGCACGCTCGACCGAGGCACCTTCGATGCGATCCTGGCGCAGCGCCGAGCGCATGTCGGCGGCGATCGAATCGTAGCGGGCGGTCAGCGCGCCGCGCATGTCGACCTGCAGCAGGAAGTGCACGCCGCCGCGCAGGTCCAGGCCCAGGTACATGGGCTTGGGTTCGAAAAAGCCCAGTGTCTTCATCCAGGCCGGCGATGCGGGCAGCAGGTTCAGAGCGACCGTGTATTGCGGGTCAGCCGGATTGGGGTTCAGTGTGCGTTCGAGCAGATCGCGCGCGGCAAGCTGCACATCGGTCGAGGGGAAGCGTGCGCGCACCGTGCCCTGCGGGCCGTTCTGCTCGAAATAGGCGCCTTCGGACTGAAGCTTGGCTTGATCGAGGGCTTGCTGCACCCGATCGAGCATGGCGGGCTCGATCCGCACGGTGGCCTTGGCGCTGGATACCTGCACAGCCGGCGATTCGCCGTAGAAGTTGGGCAGGGTATAGAGCAGGCCGATGACGACCGCGACCAGGACAGTGATGTATTTCCAGAGGGGATAGCGGTTCATGGCCGACTGACAAAAGCGATGCTAGGGGCGCGAGAGATCCCCGGGAGGACTGGCAAACAAACCCCGGGTTCGCGCCCGGGGTCGTTCGTAGACCTTAGAGGGCCTTGATGGTTCCCTTGGGCAGAACGGTCGTGACCGACGCTTTCTGCAGCAGAACCTCGACCGGCTTCTCGGCCAGATTGGACACTTCAACGGTCACGTAGGCGTCGCCCACGTTCACGACGCGGCCCAGGATGCCACCGGCGGTGACGACTTCGTCACCCTTGGCCAGCGCAGCCAGCAGGTTGCGGTGTTCTTTCTGACGCTTCATCTGCGGACGGATCATCAGGAAATACAGGATGACGAACATCAGCACGATGGGCAGCATGCCCATCAATGAACCTGCTGCGCCTTCGGTGGCCTGGGCAACGACCAGGCCGAGTGCTTCGGTTGAAAACATCGGGTGTACTCCTTGGCAAATATTATTGAATAACCGCAACTATGGTGAAGCATCCGCGAGCCATAATCGGTCAACCGGCTATTGTAGCGAGTTGCGAAAAAAGAGCGCGGTCAGTCAGTTCATTGCACGCCGCGCGCGCGATCGGCCTTGAATTGCGCCTTCCAGGCCGCAAAGGTTCCGGCCAGGATCGCCTCGCGCATTTCCTTCATGATGGTCAGGTAGAAATGAAGGTTGTGCAGGGTGTTGAGCCGGGCACCGGCGATTTCGTTGGCCCGCTGCAGATGGTGCAGATAGGCCCGCGAGAACAGGGAGCAGGTGTGGCAGGTGCAGCTTTCGTCCAGGGGGCGCGTGTCATCGCGGTAGCGCGCATTGCGGATCTTCACGTCGCCAAATCGGGTGAACAGCCAGCCGTTGCGCGCGTTGCGTGTCGGCATGACGCAATCGAACATGTCGATGCCCTGGGTCACGCCGTCGACCAGATCTTCCGGCGTGCCCACCCCCATCAGGTAGCGCGGGGCCTGTTCGGGCAGGCGGGGCGTGACATGATGCAGAATGCGCAGCATGTCGGCCTTGGGCTCGCCCACCGATAGCCCGCCGATCGCATAGCCATGAAAACCGATATCAACCAGCCCGGCGAGTGACTCGTCGCGCAGGTGCTCGAACATGCCCCCCTGCACGATGCCGAAGAGCGCATTGGGATTGCCCAGCGCATCGAAGGACTCGCGCGAGCGCCGGGCCCACCGCAGCGACATGCGCATGGAGCGGGCCGCTTCGTCGGTATTGGCGGGGCGATCGCCAATCATATAGGGGGTGCACTCGTCGAACACCATGGCGATGTCGGAATTCAGCGAGCGCTGGATGCGCATGGATTCCTCGGGCGTGAGGAACAGGCGCGCACCATCGATGGGGGAGGCGAATTTGACGCCTTCTTCCGTGATTTTTCGCATGCCCTGCAGACTGAACACCTGGAAGCCGCCCGAATCCGTCAGGATGGGCTTGTGCCACTGCATGAAGCCGTGCAGGCCGCCGTGCTTGTCCAGCACCTCGGTTCCCGGACGCAACCAGAGGTGAAAGGTGTTGCCCAGAACGATCTGCGAGCCGATTTGTTCCAGTTCGTGGGGCAGCATCGCCTTGACGCTGCCATACGTGCCCACCGGCATGAAAATCGGAGTGTTCACCACGCCGTGGTTCAGTTGCATGCGGCCGGCACGTGCCGCGCCGTCAGTGGCTTGCAGCTCAAATGCCAGGCCGTTGGCCGG
>JBAZPE010000572.1:0-2531 GCA_041648375.1 Burkholderiaceae bacterium
CAGCAGATTGGCCCCCGTGCGCAGAATGCGGGCCACCGCCAGCATTTGCTGCTCGCCACCGGATAACCGGGTGCCCGGCGAATGACGCCTTTCGAGCAGGTTGGGGAACATCTCATAAATTTCAGACAGAGACATGCCCCCGCCGAGCGCGCCAACGGGCGGTGGCAGCAGCAGGTTTTCCTCGCAAGAGAGGCTGGCGAAAATGCCACGTTCCTCGGGGCAGTAACCCAGTCCCAGATGCGCGATCTGATGGGTGGGCATGCTGATGCTCTCGGTGCCCTGAATGCTGACGGATCCCGAGCGGGTATCGGTCAACCCAAGAATGGCGCGCAGCGTCGTGGTGCGGCCGGCGCCGTTGCGCCCCAGCAGCGTGACGACTTCGCCGCGACCGACGTGCAGATCGACGCCGTGAAGAATGTGCGACTCGCCATACCAGGCTTGCAGATTCTTGATGTCCAGTGCGATGTCGCTCATGCGTGGGCTCCCTGCAGTTCGGTGTTGGCTGTGCCCATGTAGGCCTGGATCACCGCGGGATTGCGAGACACCGTGGCGTAAGGGCCTTCGGCCAGCACGGCGCCACGCGCCAGCACCGTGATCGTGTCGGCGATCGAGGACACCACGTTCATATTGTGTTCCACCATCAGGATCGTCCTGCCTGCCGACACCTTCTTGATCAGACGGGTCACCCGTTCAACGTCTTCGTGGCCCATGCCTTGGGTCGGCTCGTCCAGCAGCATCAGGGTCGGATCCATGGCCAGTGTGGTGGCGATTTCCAGCGCGCGTTTGCGGCCATAAGGCAAGTTCACCGTTGTTTCGTCGGCGAATTTCCCCAGATCGACCTGGTCCAGCAGCTCGCGGGCCTTGTCATCCAGATTGCGCAGCACACGATCGCTGCGCCAGAAGTGGTAGGAGAGCCCCGTCTCGCGTTGCAGGCCGATACGCACATTCTCCAGCACGGTCAGATGCGGGAACACGGCAGAGATCTGAAAGGAACGAATGATGCCGGCGCGCGCGGTTTGAGCCGGTCCGGTGCGCGTGATGTCCGTGCCATTGAACAGGATCGTGCCTTTCGTGACGGGCAGGAATTTCGTCAACAGGTTGAAGCAGGTGGTTTTGCCGGCGCCATTGGGACCGATCAACGCGTGGATTTCTCCTCGACGCACCTTGAGGTTGACATTGTCCACGGCCACGAAGCCGCGAAACGCCTTGGTCATACCCCGGGTTTCCAGAATTGTCTCGTCCATATCCGCTTATGCCGCGTTATTCAATTTTTGTATGCGGCGAGTATGCGCAGGGCGGTGCGAAATTTCTATGCGGGTTTTACATTAGGACGGGCCGTTTTCCGACATTCACCGCGCCTCGGCTCATGCAAGGGCGCTATAAGCTTATGCCAGCTTGGTCTTTTGCTTGAATTCACACAGGTCTGCAATCCCGCACTGCGGGCATTTCGGTGTGCGTGCCACGCAGACATAGCGACCGTGCAAAATGAGCCAGTGGTGCGCGTCGATCAGGAATTCCCTGGGAATCACGCGTTCGAGTTTGAGCTCGACATCCAGCACATTCTTGCCGGGGGCGATTCCCGTGCGGTTGGCCACACGAAAAATATGGGTATCCACGGCCATGGTGGGTTCGCCGAATGCCGTGTTCAGCACCACATTGGCCGTTTTTCGTCCCACGCCTGGCAAGGCCTGCAAGGCCTCCCGCGTGCGCGGCACCTCACCGCCGTGTTCGTCGAGCAGGATTCGACAGGTCGCCAGCGTGTTCTTGGCTTTGGTGCGAAACAGCCCGATCGTTTTGATCGCTTCGGTCAGGCCGGCTTCACCCATGGCCAGAATGCCTTGCGGCGTGCCGTGTGCGGGGAAGAATTTGCGGGTCGCCAGGTTCACCGACTTATCGGTGGCCTGTGCCGAGAGCAGCACGGCGATGAGCAACTGAAAAGGGCTGTCGTATTCGAGCTCCGTTCGCGGCTCAGGATTGGCCTGGCGCAGGCGCGAGAAAATGGCATGGCGTTTGGCTGCGTTCACAACGGTTCCTGCTCGGCTAGCGCGAACGGTTATCGCGCCGGGCACGCGCGCGGGCCAGCGCATCGTGAATCAGCGCCTGTTTGACGGGCTCGGCTTCAGGTGGCGCGACCGGCGTGGCCAGCGCCGCTTTCTCCTGTCGAACACGCGAGTTGCGACGCTGGTGGCGCGCGCGCGCATGTTGTGCATCGTCCGCCGTCCAGGCGCGTTGTGCGGGAACCATCTCGATACAGTCCACCGGACAGGGCGCAACGCACAGATCGCAGCCCGTGCACAAGTCGGCCAGCACCGTATGCATTCTTTTGTTCGCACCCAGGATGGCATCGACCGGGCAGGCGACCATGCATAACGTACAGCCGATGCAATGTGACTCGTCTATCACCGCCACGCGCAGCGGCTGGGGCTGGCCACGCGTCAGGTCCAGCGCCAGTACTTCCTGCTGGAGCACATCGGCCAGCGCCACCACGCCACCCTGGCCGCCCGGCGGGCAGCGATTGATCGTGGTCTGTC
>JBAZPE010000573.1:0-2523 GCA_041648375.1 Burkholderiaceae bacterium
CGCATCAAGTCGCGCGCCCCTGGCGAATGCGACGTTTGCCTGGACAATCGAGGAGACATTCATGAAGTTCAAAACACATTTTGTGGCGCGATTGCTCGCGCTCGCGGTCAGTTCCTGCGCGCTCGCGGCCACGTCGGCCTGGGCCCAGGACAAGCCTGCCGAATTGAAAGTCGGCATCTCGACTTTCACCTCGGGTTCGGCCTCCGTATTTGGTGTGCCGGGCAAGGCAGCCGGTGAAATCCTGATCGAGAAGATGAATGCCGAAGGCGGCATCGGCGGGGTGAAGGTCGTGCCGTCCTGGGTCGATGAAGGCATTGGCGGCGATCGCCTGCTCTCCGAATACCGACGCCTGGTGCAGGAACAAGGCATCAAGGTCATGCTGGCCACCATCTCCAGCGGCAACTGCCTGATCGTGGCCCCGGTTGCCGAAGATCTCAAAGTGCTGAACCTGGCCTGGGATTGCGGCACCGAAAAATTGCTGGAAGAAAGCCGGCGCAAGTATGTCGTCCGCCCGGCTGGCAACGCCACCACCGAAATGATGGCCACCCTGGTCTATCTGCTGAAGAACAAACCCGATTTCAAGACGGTTGCCATCGTTAACCAGGATTACTCCTGGGGCCGCGATTCGCGTGACATTCTGGTCGATGCTCTGTCGGTGCTCAAGCCGGATGCCAAGATCGTCGCCGAGATGTTCCCGAAATTCGGCGCGTCGGATTTCTCCACCGAAATCAGCCGCCTGCAGGCCTTGCGTCCCGATGTGATCATCTCGACCTCATGGGGCGGCGACCTGGACACCTTCGTTCGTCAGGCCGCGCAGCGCGGCCTGTTCACGCGATCGACGTTTGTTCTGCCCCTGGCCGAGAGCTCGCTCGAACGCCTGGGTAGTGTGCTGCCGGAAGGCGTGATCGTGGGCGGTCGTGGCGATCACTACTTCCTGCATCCCGAAACCCGCAATGACCCCGCTCACCTTGCCTTCATCAAGGCGTTCAAGGACAAGACCGGTGCCTATCCCATCTATCCCACCTATCACATGGCGCAGTCGCTGGCTGCGCTGAAGGCGGGCTACGAGAAGGCGATTGCGGACAACGGCGGCAAGTGGCCGACGGTTGAACAGGTGGCCGAAGCCATTCGGGGGCTGACCTTCAAAGCCTATGGCCGACCGATCACCATGCGTGAGGATGGTCAGGGCATGGAAGCGCAACTGCTGGGCACTACCAAGAAAGTGGCCGAGTTCCCGTTCCCCGTCATGGACAACATGATGATCATCCCCGCCGAGATCGTCACGCCACCCGTGGGCCAGTTGACGCATGACTGGATCAAGACCGTGAAGTCGGACCTGATCTCAAGCGACAAGATCAAGACCTTCTCCTACAAGCCCTGATCCACCGGGACGGGGTGATGGCGCGCACGTGCCCTGCGTGCGTGCCCGCCCTGCCCGCTCATCACCGGCCTGGCCGGAAAAACGGCTGACTCGCGGGAGCCACTATGCCGATCGATCTCTTCTTGCTTGCCACGCTGGACGGCATTTCGTATGCCGCCCTGCTGTTCCTGGTCGCCTTGGGGCTGACCCTGATTTTCGGGGTGATGCGCATCCTGAATGTGGCCCATGGCAGTTTGTACGCTTGCGGCGGATACATGGCCGCCACCTTGGGCCTGTGGCTCACGCAAAGCAATAGCCCGGCCTGGCTGGCCCTGCCGGCCCTGTTTCTGGCGGCCATCATCGTGGGCGCGCTGCTGGGCAGCATTCTCGAAATCGGCCTGTTGCGCCGTATCCTGGACAAGGATCCCATTCTGCAGTTGCTGGTGACCTTCGCCGCGTTCATGATCCTGGAGGATCTGCAGCGCCTGATCTGGGGCACCCAACCCATCTTCGTGTCCAACGTGGTCGATCAGCTCGGCACGGCCGAAGTGCTGGGCATCGTCTACACACGCTACCAGTTGATGGTGCTGCCCGCGGTCGCTGCACTGGCCTATTTTGCACTGCGCTATTTCCTGTCACGTACTCGCACTGGCCGCCAGGTCACGGCAGTCACCTTCAATCGCGAAGTCGCCATCACGATGGGGGTCAATGCCCCCCGTGTGCTGCTGGTCACGTTCGTGTGCGGCGCCATTCTAGGCGCGCTGGGCGGCGCGTTGGCCTCGCCCATTACTTCGCTGGTACCGGGTGTCGGTGCCGACATGATCGTGCTGTCATTCGCGGTCGTGGCCACCGCGGGTCTGGGTCATCTGGGCGGCGCCGCGATCACCGCACTGCTCATCGGACTGGCACGCGCCTTCGCGATCTACCTCTATCCCGAACTCGAAGTGCTCGCGCCCTATCTGATCATGGTGCTCGTGTTGCTCATACGCCCGCAAGGCATGTTCGCCGACGTTCAGGCAAGGAGAGTGTGATGCGTATCAGACTATTGATTGCGATTCTGGTGGCCGCCGCACTGCTGCTGCCCCACGCTCAGCCCTGGCTGAAAACACCGTTCATCATGGCACTGGCAAACGGTCTGGCCGTGCTGGGCGCCATCATCCTCA
>JBAZPE010000574.1:0-2523 GCA_041648375.1 Burkholderiaceae bacterium
GCTTGAGCAGCAGGCCATAGCCCAGGTGAGGCCACGTCTTGTCGAAAATTTCACGGGCCCTCGCATCTTTCGGGTCGGCACGTATGCGTTGCAAGGCGTCGTAGGCCACGATGCCGTCACGCACCCGCGTTTCGGCGCGTGCCACCAGATCATGAATACCCAACATGGGGGTGGTCAGTGAACGCGTGCCAATCAGGCCCATGACATAGGGAATCTCGATGGCAAAGTCGTTCTTGCGTTCAGCCTGATTGGGAATGGCGAACAGATTGAAGCTGGCCGGCGCATCCTCGGTGTGCCACATGGACTCCATCGCGGCAATCTTCATTTTCTGATGTTCGGTGTTCAGGTAACCACTCTCGTCACCCAGCACCACCACCGACAGGGCGCCCGCCAGGCCGAAACTGGCGGCAACCACCATGGAGCGTTTGGCGAATTCGATGTGGCGCCCGCGCAGCAGATACCAGGCGCTGATCGACATCACGAACATGGCGCCGGTGACATAGCCTGCGCTGACCGTGTGCACGAACTTGGCCTGGGCGACCGGGTTGAAAATGACAGCGGCAAAGTCGGTCATCTCCATGCGCATGGTGTCCGGGTTGAACACGGCGCCTACCGGATTCTGCATCCAGCCATTGGCCACCAGAATCCACAGTGCCGAGAAGTTGGTGCCAATGGCCACCAGCCAGGTCACCATCAGGTGACCGAATTTGCTCAACCGGTTCCACCCGAAGAAGAACAGGCCGACGAATGTGGCCTCCAGGAAGAAGGCCATTAACCCTTCGAGTGCGAGCGGCGCGCCGAACACATCACCCACATAGTGGCTGTAGTAGGACCAGTTCATACCGAACTGGAACTCCATGACCACGCCCGTTCCCACGCCAAGCGCGAAGTTGATGCCGAACAGCACGCCCCAGAACATCGTCATGCGTTTCCAGACCGCGCGCCCGGTCATGACATACACCGTCTCCATGATGGCGATCATGAACGCCAGACCCAGGGTCAGGGGCACGAATATGAAGTGATACATGGCGGTCGCTGCGAACTGGAACCGCGACAGATTGACAACATCAAGATCGATCATTGCTTTGCTCTAAGGTATGAATGGCACATCGAACAGACGTGCGGATCCCACCCCCCTTTTTGCATCGGGGGCTTTCCATTCGGATCGGGAGGTTGGGCGTGCGCCGGCGGCGCGGCCGTCAGGTGTCCGGACGCGTCATGTCTTGCCTCGTAATTTGCCTGCGATACCCAGGACTTTCTGAACTTTGGAGCCCAGTTTCATCAGGTTCTGCAGCGTCTCGGGTGGCAGGCGTTGCACCTCGTCGAACCAGGCGGTGGACAGCTCGATCAGCTCGAGCATTTCGCTCATGCGCTCATGCGCATACACATCACGCGGATCTGTTGGTGTTTCCAGCAGGTTTTCGCGCAACAAGGTCAGGGTGGGATCGATTTCGCGCCGACGTTTTTCTTCCATCAGGATACGAAAGATCTCCCAGACATCCTTGGGCGTTTCGAAATAATCACGCCGGTCGCCGACTTGATGCCCCATGCGGATCAGCCGCCAGGACTGCAGCTCCTTGAGCCCCATGCTGACATTGGAGCGAGAGAAGCCTAGCGCTTCGGCAATCTCATCGGCAGTCAGCGGGCGTGGCGTGATGAACACCAGCGCATAGATCTGGCCGACGGTGCGATTGACGCCCCAACGGCTGCCCATCTCGCCAAAATGCAGGACGAATCGTTCGGTCTGTGCGGTCAACGGCACGGTGCACTCACATTTCAGTTACATTGATTTCGGTAATTACTGAAATTATCGAACTTAAAGTAAGTTCCGTAAAGTGCTATTTGAAATCCTAATCAGAATCGTGGCTGGGTCGATACGATCCGGCATGGATGCAGCGCGTTGCTCCGACATGAATCCGCCATGAATGCGCCCCGTTCGCCTTGGTTTGCCCAGATCTGCCCTGGTTCGCCTGGCAGAACACAACAAAAACCCCCGTCGGTCGGATCGATGTCCAACCCTCGGGGGTTTGTTCAAACTCGCAGTCAGGCGCCCAACCCGGCCGGGCCGGGCCGGGCCGGGCTTGGCTTGGCTTGGCTTGGCTTGGCTTGGCTTGGCTTGGCTCGGCTCGGCTCGGCTCGCGCTCAGGCTGCGCTGATACGCACCTTGGCAGAGGCCCGCTTGGCCTTCTCGCGCGCCTCATCCACGGTGTCGGCGCGCGCCAGCGCCACGCCCATGCGACGCGTTTCGAAGGATTCGGGCTTGCCGAACAAACGGATATCGGTGCCCGGCTCGGCAAGCGCCTGGGCCACGCCCTCGATGCGGACCGCTTTTGCGTTCACCCCGCCATAGATCACACTGCTCGCACCAGGCGCGGACAAGGACGTATCCACCGGCAGGCCCAGCAACGCCCGGGCATGCAGTTCGAACTCGTTCTGTGCCTGGGTGACCATGGTCACCATGCCGGTGTCGTGGGGCCGGGGGCTGACTTCGGAGAACCAGACCTCGTCGCCTGCCACGAACAG
>JBAZPE010000575.1:0-2521 GCA_041648375.1 Burkholderiaceae bacterium
GTCAGTCGGCAGCTCCAGCGTCTTACCCACCGCAGAGGCCTGCGCCTCGGTCAGCGTCATTTGACCCAGCAAGGCGGCCGTCGTCCACTCCTTGCTGTGCCCGACCACCTCGGCCAGATCCGACCAAGACAGCTTCTTTTCCAGTTTGCGAATAACGATCAGTTCGGTAACTTCAGCGCGTGACATCATGATGCGGTGCTCTCCTGGGAATGGGATGCCCGGTCGACCAGAAAATCGACCAGGTGATTACGGATTTCATAGAAACGGTTGTCGTGATGCATGCTGGCACGCGTGCGATCGGCAGCCAGGTCGACATCGACGGATTCGGCGATGCGCGCATAGGGACCTGCACTCATCAGCATGATGCGGTCCGACAGCAGAATGGCTTCGTCCACATCGTGGGTGATCATGAAGACGGTCTGCTGCGTGGCGCGCACGATCTCGCGCAGCTCATCCTGGATCGTGCCGCGTGTCAGGGCGTCAAGTGCGCCGAAAGGCTCATCGAGCAGCAGCATCTTGGGTTGAATGGCGAATGCCCGGGCAATGCCCACGCGCTGCTTCATGCCCCCGGACAATTCACTGGGCTTTTTGTCGATGGCCCGAGCAAGCCCCACCATATCGAGGTAGCGCTTGCTGTGGTCGCGCACCTGTTCCCGCGAGTACTCCGGCCAACGCGAGCGCACGCCGAATTCCACGTTCTGCAATGCGGTCAGCCAAGGCAGAAGCGCGTGCGCCTGGAACACCACGCCGCGATCGAGCGCGGGCCCGTCGATCTCGCGGCCATCCATGATCACCACGCCTTCGCTGGCGCTGTCGATACCGGCGAGGATGTTCAGGATTGTGGTCTTGCCACAGCCCGAATGCCCGATGATGCACACGAACTGTCCACGATCGATGTCAAAGTCGATCTGGTCGAATACCGGTGCGCCAGGTTTGCCGTCACGCTGAATGTATCGCTTGGCCAGGCCCTGCACCTGAAGAAAGGGTCGCGTCATGTCGTCATTCCCTATAGCTGACCAGACGCGCAATGCGTGCCAGGGCGGTGTCGAGCACCATGCCCACCAGGCCGATGCACAGGATGGCGCAGATGATGTTGGCGATCGACAGGTTGTTCCATTCGTTCCAGACGAAATATCCGATACCGGTGCCCCCGATCAACATCTCTGCCGCCACGATCACCAGCCAGGCAATGCCAACCGAAATTCGCATGCCGGTCATGATCGTGGGGGCCGCTGCAGGCAATATCACCTGCCAGGCCGTGCGCAATCGCGACACTTCCAGCGTGCGGGCAACGTTGAGCCAATCCTGGCGCACCGCCCCCACGCCAAAGGCCGTGTTCACCAGCATCGGCCAAAGCGAACAGATAAAAATGACGAACACCGCCGAGGTGTCGGCATCCTTGATCGTGTAGAGCGCCAACGGCATCCATGCCAACGGTGAAATCGGTTTGAGCACCTGGATGAACGGGTCGAAGGCGCTGTAGACCACACGCGACATTCCGATCAGGAATCCCAGGGGAATAGCCACCAGGGCAGCGAGCGAAAAGCCGAGCAACACACGTGCAATCGAGTATCCAAGCTGTACGCCGATGCCCTTGTCGTTGGGACCCCGATCATAGAAAGGGTCCTTGATGTGGTGCCACAACTGGGCGCCGACGTCGGCCGGGCCAGGGAAAGGCGTCTGACCGCCACTGGCCGCTGCGTTGCCCACCAATGCGGCGTAGGCAGGGTCCACGGTGGCCGTACCCGCTGCAGGTCGAACCGCCAAATGCCAGATCAGCAGAAATGCAAGGAAGATCAAAACTGAAAGCAGCGTTGCCCGCCACCGCTGTGCTGCCGTCATCAAGTCCTCCGGATTTTGAAGCTTTCGACGTATTCGGCGGGCTTGCTCGAATCGAAGGGTTTGCCCATCACGCTGAAGAGCTTATTGCCAGCAGGGACAGCCATACCCGCTTCTTTCATCAGGCGCTGCGCGTCGGTGGCCAGAAAGACTTCACTGGCGATTTTCTGATAATCGATATCGGCCTTGATCTGTCCCCAGCGCTTCATCTGCGTCAATATCCAGACCCCGAACGATTGCCAGGGCATGGGATCGAAATCGATGCGGTCGGGCACGGTCATCACTTTGCCCAGCCCATCGGCGAACGTACCGGTCAGCACTTGCTCAACGACGGTCACCGGCTGGTTCAAATAGTTCGGCGTGGCGATTGCTGCTGCGATTTCCTTGCGATGCGAGGGATCACGGGCATACGCCGTCGCTTCGATGATGGCCTTGAGCAACGCCTGATAGGTGTTGGGCATGCGCGTCACGAAGTCCCGGCTGGCCGAAAAGGCGCAGCATGGGTGGCCGTCCCACAGTTCCTTGGACAGCAGGTGAATGAATCCCACACCGTCATAGACCGCACGCTGATTGACCGGGTCGGGCGCCAGGAAACCGTCGATGTTGTCTGCGCGCAGATTGGCCACCATCTCGGGCGGCGGCACGGAGCGGATCTGTACGTCGGTATCCGGATCCAGGCCAT
>JBAZPE010000576.1:0-2505 GCA_041648375.1 Burkholderiaceae bacterium
CTGTCCGATCACGCTTGATCCCGCTGCAGATAAGCATGGCAAGGACTGGTGGCGCGTGGGCGGCGATTCGTCTGATCGAGCTGTCAGTGCATTCGATGCGGTCATCATGCGCAAGGATCCGCCTTTCGACATGGAATACGTGTATTCCACGCATCTGCTTGAATATGCCGAGGCACAGGGTGCCCGGGTATTCAATAGTGGCGCGGCGATTCGTAACCATCCCGAAAAGCTCGCCATTACCGAGATTCCCGAGTTCACCGCGCCGACGCTGGTGACGCGCCGGGCTGATCGCATCAAGGCGTTTCATGCGCAGCACAGCGATGTGATTCTCAAACCGCTGGACGGTATGGGCGGCACCGGTATTTTCCGTGTGCAGCCGAACGACCCCAATTTCAACGCCATTATCGAAACGCTGACCGTTGACGGTACGCGCACGATCATGGCGCAAAAGTACATTCCCGATATTCTGAAGGGTGACAAGCGCATTTTGCTGATCGGTGGCGAGCCGGTGCCTTATGCGCTGGCGCGCATTCCCCTGGCTGGCGAAACCCGTGGCAACCTGGCAGCCGGTGGTCGTGGGGTGGCTCAGCCACTGTCCGAGCGCGACTGGATGATCGCCCGTGCGGTCGCCCCGCGCCTGGCAGCACGCGGCTTGCTGCTGGTAGGGTTGGACGTGATCGGCGACTATGTGACGGAAATCAATGTCACCAGCCCGACATGTTTTGTGGAAATAACCGAGCAAACAGGATTCGACGTGCCTGATATGTTTGCACAGGCACTGGAGCGCGCAGTGGGCGCCCCGACCTTGATTGCGCAACAGGACGCATCGGCATCATGACTGGAATCGTCATTGTGGTTCACACACCGCTGGGCGGTGCGTTGCTGAACTGCGCGTCACATGTGCTGGGCAAGGTGGACGGCATTGCCGTGCACGACATATTGCCTGACGACATGCCCGACGATATTGCGCCGCTTGTTCTGGCGGATATTCTGCGCGCCGATCGGGGCGATGGTGTGCTGGTGCTGACAGATCTGGTGGGCGCCACGCCCGCCAATATCGCCAAGCGCGCAGTGGCCGACGCCCAGTCGCAAGGCGTGTCCTGTTGTGTGGTGGCGGGGTTGAATACGCCTATGCTTCTGCGTGCAGTGACTAATCGAGATTTGTCGCTTTCTGATATACGTGAGAAGGCTTTGGCAGGGGGCATGCAGGGTTGCTTGCGTGTAGACTGAGCGTCACCGATTAATCCGTTTTAAAGAGTCTAGTCTCCGGTATGCCCAGTCTCGATATCACCGTCAGCAATAAGCTTGGCTTGCATGCGCGTGCTGCAGCGAAACTCACCCAACTGGCCAGCCAGTTCAAATCGGATATTTTCATTGCCCGCGGTGCGCAACGCGTGAATGCCAAAAGCATCATGGGCGTCATGATGCTGGCTGCAGGGCAGGGCACAGGCGTCAAGATCGATGCCACGGGTGCTGACGCCGATCGCGCCTTGGCCGATATTCAAACCCTCTTCGACAGCAAATTCGGTGAGCACGAGTAACGTTTCCGAGTCGACTGCTGTACTTTGTCTGCAAGGCAAGGGGGTCGCTCGCGGCTTTGCCATTGGCCGGGCCGTGGTGCTGGGTGCCGCCGCACTGGAGGTAGCGCACTACCGCATCCAGGAGGCCGACGTCCAGACCGAGGTGCAGCGCCTGCAGGATGCCTTGCTCAAGGCGCAGGACGATCTGCAGTCGATGGCCGACACACTGCCGGCCGACGCCCCGCGCGAGTTGGGTGCCATGCTTCAGGTGCACAGGCTGTTGCTGTCCGATCCGGTGCTGGCCGAGCCCGCAGTCGCGCTGATCGTCGATCGCCAGTACAACGCCGAATGGGCATTAACGGCGCAGGGCCAGATGCTGGTGCAGCAATTCGATCTGATGGAAGACGAATACCTGCGCGAGCGCGGCGCCGATGTGCGCCAGGCCATCGAACGCGTGCTGCATGTGTTGCACGGTTCTTCAGCCTTCTTACCCGAAACCGACCAATTGCCCGGCAACGATCCGTTGATCGTGGTGGCGCATGATATTTCGCCTGCTGATATGTTGCGCCTGCGCGGTGGGCGTTTCGCTGCGTTCGTCACCGACCTGGGCGGCCCGACCTCGCATACGGCGATCGTGGCACGCAGCATGGCAGTTCCCGCCGTCGTGGCGGTCGGCAATGTGCGCGAGCTGGTGCGCGATGGCGATATGCTGATCGTTGATGGCGCCCAGGGTGTGGTGATCGTCAACCCGGCGCAGCACATTCTTGCAGAGTACCGCTTCCGTCAGGAAAGCTATCTGAAGGAACGCGAAACGCTGCAGTTGCTGCGGGACGAGCCTGCGATCACGCTGGACGGGATTCAGATTCATTTGCATGCGAACATCGAACTGCCTGAAGAGGCACCGCTGGCGTTTCATTCAGGCGCGGATGGCATCGGATTGTTCCGTAGTGAGTTCCTGTTCATGGGTCGCACCAGCTTGCCCGAT
>JBAZPE010000577.1:0-2500 GCA_041648375.1 Burkholderiaceae bacterium
CGCCACTGCCCGATGCCCCCCCTCCCACGCCAGAAGCGGTTTCCGCCGAGCAGGCGAAAACGTTTACCGCACTGCAGTGTCAGGCGCGGCAGTTCAATGGCACGCTGGCACTGGCTGTCACCTTTTCCCAACCGGTTGATCGACAGGCAGATTTGCGCCAGTGGGTGCAGGTGCGTGATGCAGGTCGCGTCTCCCGAGACAGTGATGAGCCGCCCGTCGAGGGCAGTGCGCCAGCGACGCCGACCGAGAGCGGCGCGATCGACGCCAATCTTCGCCAGAGCAGCAGGCCGGTGGCGGGCAGCTGGGTCGTGGGCGACGATGCGCGAGTGGTGTATTTCCCCTACGTGCAACCGAACCGGCGCTATCTGGTGCAGTTCGGCGAAGGGTTGAAGGGTGGTCAGGGCAAAACCGTGATGGCAGCGGCGAGCCATTGCGATATGGCGACGGAAGTCATGCCGGCGGCGTTCTATTTCGCCAGCAAGGGCGTCGTGCTGCCCGCCGGTCAGAACGGGGGGCTGCCGGTAGCCACCGTCAACGTGGCCGAAGTCGATGTGCAGTTTCTGCGCATCGATCCCGCACAGATGCCGGACTTCTTTGAAACCATCCTGGGCGTTCCAGCCCCGCGCGATTCGACCGAGCAAATGCAGGACACGGCCTCGGCCGATGACGATGGCGAAGGCCAGGATTACGAAGATGGTGGGTACTCCGACAGCAAGTCGCTCAAAGGACTGGTCGGCATCTACGACCTCGATCGGCTGCGTCGTCTGAGCAAATCGGTCTTCCAGGGCCGGTTCATGACCGACCCCACGCCCGACCGTCGCAATGTGACGTTTCTGCCGGTTGAACGGATCGATGCGCTGAAAGCACCTGGCATTTACGTTGCCGTCATGACCCAGCCCGGTCGTTTCCAATATGAATCACAGGTCACGTATTTCTATGTCAGTGATATAGGCCTGCATGCGCGGCGATATGAGAATGCCATTGATGCCTTCATGGTGTCCCTGACGACCGGCCAGCCGCAGACTGATGTGGATGCTGAACTGGTCGACGCCACGGGCAAAGTGTTGGCGCACGGGCGTACCGACGCCAGCGGCCACGTGCATTTCGACGGCCGCTTCGAAGGCGCGCGGGTGTTGCGTGCCGTGCGTGGCAAGGAAATGACGGTGCTGGCATTGGGCGAGCCTGCCCTGGACCTGTCCGAGTTCGATGTCGGTGGTCTGCCTTCCACCGAAAACAAGCTCTTTGTTTATGCCGGGCGCAACCTGTATCGCCCGGGTGAAACCTTTTCGGTGTCGGTGCTGGCCCGGGATCCCGATGGCAAGGCCGGCGCTTCGGTTCCCCTGACCGCCACGATCAAACGTGCAGACGGACGCACCGTGCGCACGGCGTTGTGGCAACCGGTCGCCGGTGTGCCCGGCTATTCCGAACAGCAGATCGTCTTGCCCGACGATGCGCAGACGGGAGCATGGCGACTTGAATTGCGTGTGGATCCGGCGCAGCGTCGTCCCGACGTGGCCTGGACGTTCCAGGTCGAGGAGTTTTTGCCCGAGCGCATGAAGCTGACGCTGGATGCGCCCGATCCCGTGCCGGCTGCAGCGCAGGCCTTTTCGATCGCCGTGCAGGGGGATTACCTCTATGGCGCGCCCGCCGCGGGCAACCGTTTGCTGAGCACGCTGCAGACGCGACGCGATCGTATCGCCTTGCCGACTCAGTGGCCCGGATTCGTTTTCGGTGACGTCGATGATGACTCCCGCAAATCGTTCCGTGAACTGGAAGAGCAGACGCTGGATGATTCCGGTGCGGCCGAACTGGATGTGGCGCCGGATCTCGATGGCGTGCGTTCACCGATGAAGGTGCGGCTGTCGGCCAGCTTGCTGGAGTCTGGCGGGCGGCCCATCGTGCGTTCACTGGAGCGCACCATTTGGCCCACCGACACCATGATTGCGGTGCGGCCCTTGTTCGAAAAGGATGTGACGCGCGAAGGTGCGCCAGCCAATTTCGAATTCATCCGCGTCAATCGCCAGGGTGAACTGGCCCCCATTGGCGGTGCCAAGCTCAAGCTTTTCAAGGAAAAGCGCGACTACTACTGGCGTTTTGATGATCAGCGTGGCTGGAACAGCGGCTACACCGAATCCGAAGATTTGCTGGAAACACGTGAGCTCGATCTGAAAGGCCGACTGCCCGTCACATTGCCTGTGAACTGGGGGCGCTACCGCGTCGAGGTCGAAGATCCCGAGACGGGTGCCGTGCTGCGCTATCGTTTCTACGCCGGGTGGGATGCCCAGGATGCGGAAACCTTGGGCAATCGTCCCGATCGGGTGCAGATGCAATTGAGCGGCACCCCCGCGACCCCTGGTGAGTCAATACGTCTGAAGTTGACGCCGCCGCACGACGGGCAGGCTTTGATTACCGTCGAAGGCAGCAGTCAGTTGTGGTCGAAATGGGTGCCTGCCCAGGCTAGTGGCACCGATGTCGACATTCCGCTGGATGCGTCCTGGCG